>JAFZTO010000008.1 GCA_017618795.1 Clostridia bacterium
TCGTCGGTCACGAAATCCGTGACGTATGCGGCGATCTTGCCGGATTTTACGCCATCGATAATCGCCTTTGAATCGACCAGCTCGGCGCGGGCCAGATTGATTATTTTCACCCCGTCGCGCATTTTCGCGACTGACTCGGCGTTTATCATGCCCGACGTGTCCTTTGTGGCCGGAACGTGAAGGGTTATATACTCGCACGAGGAGAATATGTCCTCGTAGCTCGCCGCCTTCTCGATCGACCTCGACAGCGCCCACGCCGCTTCGACGGTGATGAACGGATCGCAGCCGTATACCTTCATGCCCAGGCTTTTCGCAGAGTTGGCAACAAGCCCGCCGATCGCTCCCAGACCTATAACGCCGAGAGTTTTTCCCTCTATCTCATTGCCGGCAAAACGGCTTTTTTCCTTCTCGGCCAGCGCGGCGACGTTCTGCTCGCCCGCCTTGCTCCTTACCCAGTCAATGCCGGGGACTACGCCTCTCGACGCAAGAAGCAGAGCCGCTATGGTCAGCTCTTTGACGCCGTTCGCGTTGGCGCCGGGAGTGTTGAACACGACTATGCCGTTTTCCGAACACCTGTCGATCGGGATGTTGTTCACGCCCGCACCGGCCCTGCCTATGGCGACGAGCCTGTCGCCGAAGGCCATGTCGTGCATCTTTGCCGAACGGACGAGGATGGCGTCGGGATTTTCGATCTCTTCGCCGCAGACGAACATATCTTTGTCAAACTGATCGAGCCCGACCTTGGCTATTTTATTCAAAAGTTTTACGTTATACATTATTTAGGGTTCCTTTCGGCAAAGTCTTTCATGAAGGCTATGAGCTTTTCAACGCCTTCAACGGGCATGGCGTTGTAGATGGAAGCGCGCATTCCTCCGACCGATCTGTGCCCCTTCAGGTTGCGCAGACCGCTCTCAGTGGATTCCTTTGCGAATTTCTTGTCAAGATCGGGATTTCCGGTCACAAACGTCACGTTCATCATCGAGCGGTACGGCTTCTCCACTGGAGCGATGTAGTAATCCTGGCTGTCGAGATAGTCGTACAGAAGACCGGCCTTTTTCAGGTTTTTCTCCTTCATGGACTCAAGCCCTCCGTTCTCAAGCAGCCAGTCGAACACCATTCCTGCAATGTAAATCGGCCAGCATGGCGGAGTATTGTACATCGAGCCGTTGTCGGCCATCAGTTTCCAGTCGTACATGACGGGAGTGTCGGGACGGCATCTTCCGAGCAGATCGTCGCGGACTATGACGATTGTGAGACCGGCGGGGGCGACGTTTTTCTGAGCTCCGGCATAGATAACGCCGAATCTGCTCACGTCAACCGGCTCGGAAAGAATGCAGGAGGACATGTCCGCGACCAGCGGAACGTCGCCGGTGTCGGGTATATAGTTGTATTTTGTGCCGTAGATGGTGTTGTTGAAGCAGATATGCACGTAGTCGGCGTCCGGGCGCACGTCATCCGCGGTTATCTGAGGAACATACGTGTTGTTCTTATCTTCAGAAGACGCCGCAAGACGGATGTCGCCGTATTTCTGGGCCTCCTTGTATGCCTTCTTCGAAAACTGGCCCGACACGATGTAGTCGGCCTTGCCCGATCCGGTCAAAAGATTGTAGCAGACGGAAGAAAAGACCGACGAGGCGCCGCCCTGAAGAAAAAGCACTCTGTAGTTGTCGGGAATGGACATGAGCTCACGCAGGGATTTTTCCGCACCGATAATAATGGCTTCGTACTCGGGAGTGCGGTGACTCATTTCCATTACGGACATTCCCGTGTCGCCGTATGATGTAAGCTCCGCCTGCGCCTTTTCAAGCACCGGCAGCGGGAGCATAGACGGACCCGCGGAGAAATTGTAAACTCTCTTCATCTGTTTTTCCTCTCTTTTTTGGCAGATTAAAAATTCGAAAATTCATTTTTGCGCTGCAGCACGCCGTTACGGGGATAATTCCCCTGCATTTTTGAAGGATAGCAGCGGCGAAAAATCAAATGCAATATATAATATTATACCGCAAATTGTCCTTTTTGTCAAGAGATGCGGGTAATTTATATATCATATTTCGCAAGAAGCTCGGCTGGGGTTTTGCGGAGCAGTCTGTTTATCGGCATAATGCCGCATATCACGCATATGCCGAGCACAAATACGAGCAGCAGTGCGGCGAACCATGGAGGGTAGAATATGGTGTTCCCCGCTATAGTTGATCTTTTCAGCGTCAGGAACAGCAGCGCGCTGAATACCGCGAACCACGGAACGACCGACGTGCAGGTGAGCGCCAGCGTCTCGGCCATAAACGAGAAGCGCAGATTGTTTTTCGTAACTCCGATTGCCCTGTAGATGCCGACGTCCTTCACCCTGTTCATGAGCGTTGACCTTATCATGAAGTACACGCTGACGCACAGCAGCGCGACGACCACCGCAAACGGAATCACTCCGCCGATCACCGACAGCCCCTCCTCCGCAAGCCGTTCGTCAAACTGATACTTCGGCGTTATGATCCCCGGCGAAACAACATCGGGCGAATACCCGTCCGGCGCGCCGTATTCCGCGGTTATCAGTTTAAGCGCTTTGCCGTAATCCGAGCAGTGTGCGACGAGATACGGTGACGAATACAACGCCTCCGTTTCGTTTTTCAGCCTGTAAAGTCCCCCGTCGGCCGCAGTGTCGCTCTCTCCGTAGCCTGTCGAGGCGATCGCGTAATCCTCAGGTCCGAGCATAAAAAAGCTTTCACGGTACGGAGCGGCTATGCCCGACGTGTCGAGTTTGTAATAGAGTTCCATCGCCGCGTTCACAAGATAATCGATCGAATACGAGAAATCAGAAACGGCGTCCGTTTTGTTTACCACCCTGCCGTGCGAACGGTAGTATTTCAGGACGGAATAGAATCCCGAAAAACTCTCGGTCATATACCCGGCATCGTCCCCGTACCATCCGTAATCGCCGAACGCGGGATACTTCGCGTCGTCGAGGACGCCCGCCTTATATACGTAAAACAGCTCGGGGACCGCGGAATACAGTGATACAAGATTGTTCTCCGTGCAGTACTTCACCCATTCGTCGAAATATCTGTACGCGTAAAGATACGCAAGTCCCTCGAAGTCCGGCTCGGAGGATGCGGAATACGCTTCGGCGAAAGCTGAGTCGTCCCTTGCGGCGTCAAGCAGCTGTTCGCTCATTATTCCGCCCCTGAACAGTCTTTCGCACAGATTCCAGTGTTCCGGATATTTTTCGCGCAGCCAGTCGGCGTAGCATCCGTACATCCCCCTTACCCCGGCTATTTCGAACTTCTTCCCGTTTATCATGACGGTGTCCCCGACGCCCGGGAAAGTGCTGTCAAATGACATGAAGACGACCTTGCCTCCTCCCGCCTCGGGATCGGAGGTTTTCTGTATTTTCAGGCCCAGCCTTTCGATGTTGAGCTCCTGAAGCAGTGAGTCGGGGAGGTAGTAGACAGGTTCGGACGTGTCTATCACGGCAGCCACGTCGTAGTTCCCCGCCTTCAGCCCGATGAGGTCGGAGTAATTTTTGATGAACGACACCGTCGAGGTCTTTAAAAAGCGGTCGGCCATATATCTCGATATCCATATCGAGGTGTCCGAAACCTTCTTTTCGCCGGCAAGGACGCGCAGCCCGTCCGCAAGCGATTCGGGCAGCGGCGTACCCTCAGCCGACAGAACGACGCCCGAACCCCCGGATATATAGTACGCCGGGGTGATCTTGAGAACCTCCTGTTCGCCCACCGAACCGGCGAAGTCGGCGTAATAATAATAGTCGATGCCGGACGTCCCGCGGTTTTCAAACGCGTCGGCCAGCACCCGCTCGGCGCCCGGAAGATCCGCGCGTACGGCAATCATGTTCCCGTTAACGGATTTTTTAATGTCGAAAAGATCGGCTGTCTTTCTGCCGTACACTCCGGCAAAAATCACGATGGCTGCGGCAAACATTCCCATGCACAGCCGCACGAATCTCTTTCCCTTTTTTTTGCCCTTCATCTGGGCGGCAAAGCCGTTCCTGAACGA
>JAFZTO010000043.1 GCA_017618795.1 Clostridia bacterium
CTCGGCGCCGGGTATATCGAACCGTCTGCCGGCGACCTGTTCGGATTCGGCGACCTCACCTTCGAGATCCTCATGACCTGGCGGGACGTCGCCGACCCGTACGACCCCAACGAGCTGTCGACTGTGCTGTCGGTCGCCGGAAAGCGGAAAAAGGCGATGTTCACCGGCGACGCCTACAAACCCGGCCTCGTCTCACTGGCAAAGCGGCTGAAGGATTCCGGCGACACGTCGAGACTGAAGTCGGACATTGTCCAGGTGGCGCACCACGGCCTGAACGGAGGCGACGTCGACTTCTACCACTACGTAGGCGCGGACATCGCCCTGGTCCCGATCTCGAAGTCGGGATATCTCGCGATCAACGCCCCGCGCGACAGGTGCTGCACCGCCAACCGCTTCGCGCAGGATCACGCGCTGACGGTCATATACGCCTTTGAAGGCAACTTCTCGATCGAGCTTTAAGAGGCAGTAAACTGAAAAAAAGGATCAGAACAGAAATGAGACAACTTACTATCAAACGGATAAGATCTTTCGTCGGATGCATGGGAAAAGTCAGTGTCTTCATTACAGATCCCGCCGGCGACAAAACGGTCTGCGGCGACGCGTGCAGACTGCTGGGACTTCTCGGAAACGGAAAAACAGAGGTCTATGATATTTCAGAACAGTCCGCCAAGCTCTACCTGGTCGCCGGGACGGAGATGTTCAACGACAGCACCGTGATCCCGGAAGGTACCGGCGATGTTTACCTTGAAGGACAAAACAGATACGACCCCATGCACGGAAACGCCTTCATTCTTTCTTCGAACGACAGCGGCGAAAAGACCGCGGACAGAAAGAAAAGAAACACGAAAGCGCTGCTCCTACTCTTCCTTGTTCCGCTGATCGTCGGACTCTGTATCGGCCTTATCCCCCACTTCATCAAAAACTCCCCGGGGAAACCGAAGCGGTTCGTCTGCGACGGGATGAGCATCGAACTCACCGAAAAATTCGAAGAACGGGAAAACGTCAATTACACTACGTCGTACGTGACGAGCGACATTGCCGTGATAGTGGTCGAAGACCGTTTTGACCAGGCCACCGCTCTCAAAGAATATGACATCGACGGGTATCTGCAGCTCATATGGGAGGTTAACTCGCTGGAAGGCATGAAAAAGGAGACCGACGGCAGCCTTGTCTGGTACGACCAGGTGTCAGGGAACTCCTCCTCAAAATCGTCGGTGCGCAACAGAACCTATGTCTTCAGAAGCGAAGACGCTTTCTGGATGATCCAGTTCCTGACGAACTCGTCCGCCGGGGACAAATACGACGAAACGATAAGCAAATACGCCAAGTCGATAACGTTTGACAAAGCGGGGTAAATGTCTGGTTCCGCTCTCCCCTGCTCTGAGCGCGCTCGCCGCGCTCTGGAACATGGTCGCGGGATTTGTCGTTCTGATCGGTTCCATGGTGCTGTTCATATGGCTGGGTACCAAAATGATGTCAGGTCTATGATAAGGCTTATGGTGTTTCGTTTTATTTTCAAGGAGTTCTTTCATGAAGTCAAACGGTAATGATCAAATCAACCTTTTCAGCTATTACCCGGAAGAAACAACCGATCCTATCGGAATAGAGATACCGGATGCGATTGGAGTAGTTCAGGCCTCTTTTAAAAAATGCGTAACCACCAACTGGGAAGAGCTTTTTGACGGGTTCGATCAACTCTATGCTATCACCTTTTCGTCCGGGATGGATTTTGTCAACAAGGTCGTGAGCAAGTTCAGTCACTCCGAAATCATTTTCGGTTGCGAAGGCGTCATGAATAATGACGCCGCGGCAATCATGGCAATGCAGGCTAAAGTCATCCAGAACTATGCCAGAAGAAAATCTGCGAAGGCAATGGCTGAAAGAATCGCCGAAGGAACACTGGAACTTTTCGTCTCACGAGATACGAAATCTCATGAGAAAATCTACATCCTGTCCTCAGAAAACGGACGCACAAGAGTCATCACTGGCAGTGCGAATATGTCAAGATCTGCTTTTGGAGGGATTCAGCGCGAGAATATTTTGTGCTTTGACAACGACACCCCCGCATTCGGTCATTACAAAGGTCTGTTTGACGAATTCAAAGAGACATGTTCTGATACGGTTTCATTCAAGACAATACTGTCCATGATCGGAGATGAGGATTACCTCGAAGATAATATTCAGGATATTCCCATCCTGAAGACCGTTGAAGACAAAAAAATGATTATCCTTGAGGACACAAAAGACGATATGTCAGACGCCGAACTCGTCGCCGGCATTAAGGGATTTGAGGCGGAACTCAAACCTATGATGCCAAAGCAGAAAAAAGAAAACGGCAGGCTGTATATTTCGGGCGAGGCCATTAGAGAAGTTAAGCGCAAGAATAAATAAAACAGAGAAATAAAGGCGATAAAAGAAAAGAGACTTCCTAAACTGCACCTGGACTATGATTCCAGATCTCTGGATTTCAATGGTAAACATATCAGCCTCGAACCGGAGAAGGAGGCTGTCCGTACAGATATAAAATGTTTGACAGAGTATTTTGAGGGATTTTCCAGCTTTAACGGAGATGTACTTCAAACTCAAAAGAATTATTTTACTTTTTTGAACTGGTTCTTTTCAAGCATATTCATGCCTTATCTGCGTCTAACCGCATATAACAACAATTACGACATGATACCCTTCCCCGTATTCGGCATAATATACGGCGACTCAAACGGTGGAAAATCCACTTTTACCAAACTGCTTTCCAAATTGATGTGCGGCCACAGAGTACCGCTGAACAGTACAAATGACTTCACCTCAACTGAGATCGAGGATCTAAAACGCGGACGAGAAGGACTGCCCATAGTTATCGACGATCTTGCCAAAATGCAGTTTCAGAACAACAATGAGAAAATCATCAAAGACGATGAATGGGGCATCCCGGAGAAATTCATCAATTATCCTGCGGTGGTAATCACTACCAACAAACTCCCGTCTATCACCGCAGATATTTCCAAAAGAGCCGTTACATGTCATATAGACGCAAAAATAAACAAAGAAGCTGGAGCAAAAAACTCAAAACGAATCAATGATAGCATGAAATCGGCTTCGACAGCTTTTTTCGGAGAATATGTTCGGATAATGCTTGGCAAGATCTTATCTCTGGAGAATTCCATGAAAACAGAAAAAGACTTTTTCCCGGACGTTTTTCTTCTTTCGTCGGAAACCATCCGCGACATATTCAGCGAATGCGGAGAGCAGTTTCCGGAATACGCTTCGATACTGTCGTTTTCCGACTACTTCGGAGACAGAGCGGTAGGAAAGAACGCCATGGAAAAAATCATAAGAGCCTGGGAGACAGAACCTAAACAGTTTAAAGTCGACAGACGGGCAAACAAACTGATCTACAGCGGTGAAAATGGCAATGTCTACTCTCTGAAATACATCTACGACGAACTTCCTCCTGCCCTCAACTCAAAACTCAACGCCACTAACCTCGTTATGGATCTTGACAAGGCGGAGATACTATTTGGTAAAAAATTCAAAAAGAAGCTGTTTGGCTGACATAAAAATCGCATTTCTTACCCGCGCCAACACATAAAAAAACCGGAAATCGCTTGACATCCGGGAGCAAATATAGTATAATAATAACCGCAGGGAACACCGGCGACGGTCACCTCCTTCCGATGATTAAAAACTAACCGCCGGTAAGTTGGTATCTTTGGGCGGTTAGTTTTTTCATTTACGCTTTATGGAAACAACAAGCGTTATCACCGCGATGATTACCATCGCGAATGTGTACAGCTCGATGCTGTTCATATGCGCAACTGGATGCCTGAAGGCATCGATAACAATGTCACAGGCATC
>JAFZTO010000044.1 GCA_017618795.1 Clostridia bacterium
CCTTAACCCCGAAAAGCCGCGGAACGGACGGGCCCGTGATATCCGCGTCAAGCACCGCGGTCGAATAACCGCGCCGCGCCATCGTCACCGCAAGGAGCGAGGTAACAAGCGATTTGCCGACGCCCCCCTTGCCGCTTACAATTCCAATCACTTTTTTTATTTTACTGCCGGCGTTGCACGGCTCGAGAAAGCTTTTCGGATCTCTTGAAGCGCAATTTTCGCTGCATGTCGAGCAGTCGTGAGTGCATTCTGACATTTTTTATCCTTTCACGGCAAAAAGCCGTCTCAGTATTTCGGTTTCGTTTTCATCCGCGGGCTCAGGCGTTCTTTCGCTTATCTGCAGCCGCCTTGCGAAATGCTCCGGCAGAGTTCCCCTGAAATATGCTCCGAACTCCTGCGGAGACAGTGGCTCACCCTTCAGCGCGTCAAGATATCTTATTACGCATTCGGGCATTAGAAATTCGTAAGCGAAAAGTTCCGCCTCCTCCTCAATTTCAGGGCCGCGTCTTTTCCCGGTGCAATGACCGAGAATAACGTGCCCCACTTCATGAAGCAGGGCGACGGCGCAGTCGTCTTCCACGGACGGGTCATAAAAAATTATATATCTGCCCGCATATGTCACCGTAGCGCCGCTGCACAGTCCGGCTGTTTCCAGTGTGTGACCCGGGAATGCCCTTTCAAATTCGCCGAAAGTCGTGACAATCGTTCCATGTCCGATTTTTAGGCGCGTGAGATTAAGGAAGCAGAGACCGTATCTGCCACTGAAATCCTGTTTCGCGAGTAGATCTGCCGCCTTCTTTTTTATTTCGGAAGGCGACATTATTTTTCTTTGTATGCGTCAATGAAAAATTCAACGTTTTTGCTGAAGCGGTCGATAATATTGTCGTATGCTTCGTTTGAAATCGTTTTTGCGGAGCGCAGCAGAGTGATAAGCTTCTGTTCTCCCGACGGCAACTGCAGTTCCTCCGTCTCACAGAGAAACTCGAGTGAAACTCCGAAATGTGCGGAAAGCTTTTTCAGCTGCTCCATCGTAGGCTCCCTGTCGCCGTTTTTCCAGCCGTAAACAACCGATTTCGGCAGCTTCATCTGCTTTGCCAGGTTGTTGGCGTTGGTTTCGTTGCTTTTCAGCAGAGAATTGAAAACATCCTTGAACATATCCGTTCTCCTTATGCGGTTTTTATTTCGCTGATAATTATATCACAAATATATGAAAAAATCAATAATTTTTTTGAAAAAACATCAAAAAGCGTCTAAATTGTCTATTTCCTCGTACAATTCAAGAAGGCGGCTCTCCGCTTTTTCGATAATCCCGGATATTTCAGAAAGCCTTACGTGATCAAACGCGGCATCCCCCTGCGCCTCGTCGTTCAGATTCCCGATAAGCTGCTCGGTCTCCTCGATCTCCGCCTGCAGACTGCGGATTCTCCGCTCGGTTCGCCGTTGCTCGGAACGCTCTTTCTTTGCATCCTCCCAGCGAGATTTCCCTGCGCTGACTTTTTCCGCCGCATCCGGCCGGTATGTCGCAGGCTGACTGTCTGCGGCGTCGGCAAACCCGTCGAAACCGCCCTGAAGTTCTGAAATAACGTCTCCGTCAAAGGCTACAACACGGGTCGCCAGCTTTTTCATAAAATATCTGTCGTGACTGACGGCTATGACGCTGCCATGATACTCGCCGAGCGCGTTCTCGAGAACCTCGCGTGACTGAATGTCCAGGTGGTTCGTCGGTTCGTCGAGCACAAGCAGATTTGTCTTTTTCAGCACAAGCTTGCACACCGTCAGCCTGGCGCGTTCGCCGCCGCTCAGCACCGAAACGGGTTTGAACACGTCGTCTCCGCGGAAATTGAACAGCGCAAGCGCGGAGCGCACGTCGGTTTCGGTCATGGCGGGATACGTGTTCCTCAACTCGTCGATGACCGTTCCGCCCGCCGTGAAATTCCTGTTCTCCTGATCGTAATAGCCCATGGTAACGTTTGCGCCGAGTACCGAAAAACCGCTGTCGGCGCATTCCATTCCCGCTATTATCTTAAGCAGCGTGGACTTTCCGCAGCCGTTCGGGCCCGTGACGAAAAGGCGATCGTGTTTCTTCAGAAGCAGCGAAAAATTCCTGAAAAGCATCTTTCCGCCGTATGATTTCGACAGCTTTGAGACCGTGAGCACATCGTTCCCGCTTTCCCCTGAAAGCGGGAAAAACAATTTTATCGCTCTGGGAAGATTTTCGGGCTTTTCCTCGAGAACCATCCTGTCGAGCAGTTTCTGCCTGCTCTCGGCGGCGATGATATTTCGCTCGCGGTTCCAGCGGCGCTGCTGCTCTATGTACGCCTCCTGGCGCTTTATCTCGCGCTGCTGATTTTCGTAGTGCCTGAGCTGTATTTCCCTGTCGACGGACTTCTGCCTCCTGTAATCGGAGTAATTCCCCCGGTAAAGCTTGCCTCTGCCGTTTTCAAGCTCAAATATGCTGCCGCATACGGCGTCAAGGAAATATCTGTCGTGCGAAATGACTATAACTGTTTTCCCGTATTTTTTCAGCGTGCTCTCCAGCCAGAACATGGCGCTTACGTCAAGGTGATTGGTGGGCTCGTCGAGAATTAGAATATCCGGAGCGCTCATCAGCAGCAGCGAGAGCGCAAGACGCGTCTTCTGCCCTCCGCTCAGCGTGTTCACCCGGCGTTCCCAGTCTTTTTCTCCGAATCCGAGATGGCGGAGTATCCCCTTGACGCGGCCACGGAACTCATACCCGCCGTGACGTCCGAACTCCTCCATCGCAGTAACGTATTTCTGCACCTGCGTCTCGTCTCTTTCGGCTTCGAGGCGAAGAGCCTCTACCTGTTTTTCCTCTTCCGTCAGAGACGCGAAAACAGAGTAAGCTTCCTCAAGGACGGTCCTCTCGCTGTCGACGACGGCGTTCTGGTGAAGTATTCCGACCGTACTGCCCCGCTGCACGCTGACAGTTCCCGAAGACGGCAAAACACCCCCGCTCAGAATTGAAACGAGGGATGTTTTGCCTGCTCCGTTTATTCCGACAATCCCCAGCCTTTCGCCTTCATTCAGCGAGAAGCTGACCGATTTAAGTATCTCCGCCGTTCCGTATGACAGCGAAATACCGTCACATGAAACGACCGGCATACTCAGTCTTCCGTAATATTGTTGATTTCGTCCTCGGCGTCAGCGAGCACCTCGGAAACGGCGTCGTTTGCCTCTTCGGCGGCCTTGTCGGCGTCTTCCGCTGCCTCAGCGACGGCCTCGGCCGCTTCGTTTGCTGCCTTTTC
>JAFZTO010000045.1 GCA_017618795.1 Clostridia bacterium
TACTGGCGGCCTGGCCTTCGCTCATGCTTTTTCAAAGAGTTCAATCTTTTAAAATTGTACATCACGTTTTGCAAAAGAGAGTAGCGCATACTTTAATGTTTGTTCAGTCAAAAAAGCGTCGGGGCGTAGCAATACTAAATTTTCTTGTTTTCTCTTTTTAAAGAGGAACATTGTATACAGAACCCATGCCACTTAACTACATCAAAATTCGCGGAGCGCGCGAGAACAATTTAAAAAACATAAACGTCGACATACCCCGGGACAAGCTGACCGTCCTTACCGGGCTTTCGGGCTCGGGGAAATCCTCGCTCGCCTTCGACACTCTCCACGCCGAGGGGCACCGCCGCTTCGTGGAGTCGCTGTCCTCGTACGCCCGCATGTTCCTCGGGCAGATGGACAAGCCCGACGTCGACCTTATCGAGGGCCTGTCGCCCTCCATTTCCATAGACCAGAAGACGACCTCGAAGAACCCGCGCTCGACGGTCGGGACCGTGACCGAGATATACGACTATCTCCGCCTTCTTTACGCACGCATAGGAGTTCCGCACTGCCCCGTCTGCGGCAGGGAGATAAAGCCGCAGAGCATCGACCAGATAACCGACGGCATAATGACCCTCCCCGGGGGGACCCGCATACTTGTGCTCGCCCCGATGGTAAGGGAGCGCAAGGGCACGCAGGAGAAGATATTCGACGAGGCCCGCAAAAAGGGCTACGTCCGCGTGCGCGTCGACGGCGAGATAATGCCGCTCGACTCCGGAATAAGCCTCGAAAAGAACACAAAGCACTCCGTCGACATAGTGGTCGACAGGCTTGTGATAAAGGACGGCGTCCTGCCCCGCCTGTCCGACTCCGCAGGGCAGGCCCTCTCTCTGGGGAACGGCAATCTGACGGTGGCCGTGGTCGACAGGGAGGGGAAAATAACCTCGGAGCAGAACTATTCGCAGAACTTTTCCTGCGAGGAGCACAACTTCTCGCTCGGGGAGCTCAGCCCGCGCATGTTCTCGTTCAACAATCCGCTCGGCGCCTGCGAACAGTGCGCCGGCATTGGATCGCTCAAGACGGTTTCCGTAGACCTCGTGATCCCCGACCGCTCGCTCTCCATAGCCGACGGAGCGATCGCCGTCAACGGCTTCAAGTCCATCGACGACAGCCCCTGGACCGCCCCTCTCTACGAGGCGGTGGGCAGAAGGTACGGCTTTACCCTCGACACGCCGATAAAGGACTATTCCGCCGAAGCTCTGAACGTCCTGCTTTACGGCGCGGGCGAGCAGACCTTCGAGGTCGAACGCTCCTTCGACACCCGCCACTCGCACGGCTTTGTGAAATTCCCCGGAGTGATAACCCTGATAAAACAGCGGGCGGAGGGCGGCACTTTCTACTCGAACCAGGACTACTACGACCAGTTCTTCGAGTTCGTCGACTGCCCGAAATGCGGCGGGCGGCGTCTAAAGGACGAGATCCTCGCCGTTACGGTCGGCGGCCTGAACATACATCAGTTCTGCTCCATGTCCGTCACGGACGCGCTCGGCTTTGCCGCCGGGCTGCGTCTCGACCCTACGGAGACGAAGATCGCCGGCGAGATATTCAAGGAGCTGCGCTCGAGGCTCGGCTTTCTGCAGAACGTGGGGCTCGGCTACCTGACTCTTTCCCGCCCGGCGGGGTCGCTCTCGGGCGGAGAGGCACAGAGAATCCGGCTCGCCACCCAGATAGGCTCGGCCCTCATGGGCGTCATGTACATTCTCGACGAGCCCAGCATAGGCCTGCACCAGCGCGACAACGGCAAGCTTATAAAGGCCCTTCAGGCGCTGCGCGACACGGGCAACACCGTGATAGTCGTCGAGCACGACGAGGAGACCATGCTCGCCGCCGACTGGATAGTCGACATAGGCCCGGGCGCGGGAGTGCGCGGGGGCGAGATAGTGGCGTCGGGAACTCCCGAGCAGATAATGGCGTGCGAAAGCTCGCTCACCGGGCAGTATCTCAGCGGGAAAAAGAAGATCCCCGTCCCGGAAAAACGCCGCGAGGGCAGCGGCCTTTATCTGCAGGTCAGGGGCGCCCGCCAGAACAACTTAAAAAACACAGACGTCATCTTCCCTCTCGGGAAATTCATATGCGTGACCGGCGTGTCGGGCTCGGGCAAGTCCTCGCTCGTCAACGGAGTGCTCTGGCCCGTGCTGGCAAGGGAGCTGAACGGAGCCGTAACCCGCCCCGGAAAGCACGACACGATAGAGGGCGTGCATAACCTCGACAAGGTTATCTGCATAGACCAGTCGCCGATAGGACGCACACCGCGCTCCAACCCCGCGACCTACACCGGCCTATTCAACGACATACGCGCCCTGTTCGCAGAAACTCCCGACGCGAAAATGCGCGGCTACACTCAGGGACGCTTCTCATTCAACGTCAAGGGCGGACGGTGCGAGAGCTGTCAGGGCGACGGAGTGAAATGCATCGAGATGCACTTCCTCCCCGACGTGTACGTGACCTGCGACGTATGCAAGGGCAGGTGCTACAACCGCGACACGCTCGCCGTGCGCTACAAGGGGAAAAACATCTCCGACGTGCTCGACATGACCGTCGACGAGGGCGTGGATTTCTTCGAAAGCATCCCGAAGATACGCCGCCGCCTGAAGACCCTGCAGGAGGTCGGCCTCGGCTACATAAAGATAGGGCAGTCGTCCACGACGCTTTCGGGCGGCGAGGCTCAGCGCGTCAAGCTGGCGGCCGAGCTCAGCAAGCGCGAGACGGGCCGGACCTGCTACATCCTCGACGAGCCCACGACCGGTCTTCACACCGCCGACGTCGCCAAGCTCGTGTCCATTCTCCAGCGGCTCGCCGACGGAGGCAACACCGTCATAGTCATCGAGCACAACCTCGAGCTGATCAAGACCGCGGACTGGATCATCGATCTCGGTCCGGAGGGCGGAGACGGCGGCGGAACGGTCGTCGCCTGCGGCACCCCCGAAGACGTGGCCTCGGTCGGACACTCCTTCACGGGACAGTATTTAAAAAGGATTTTAGGATGATTTTTCTTCTTTCTTGAAAGAAAGAAGCAAAGAACTTTTGAACTGCTGCGCTCACGCTATTACAGGCAGAACAGCCTTTAAACTTGTACTTCCCGTTTTACAAAAAGTCTTTTTGTTTACTTTTTCTCCAGAAAAAGTAAGTGAGCAAACCACCATGAAAGAACAGAAAACAATCTCGAAAACAGAAAAAATCTGCCGCGCCGCGGTAATAGTCCTCACGCTTCTGATCTGCTCCGCGGGAGTGCTTTTCTTCGTCCTCTGGTCGTCGTACGGCAACCTGCGCGAGGAGTTCGCCTCTTACCGCTCAAAGGTTGCTCTGGCGGGAGAAAACGGCTCTGATGACCTCTCGACGCTCCGTATGGAACTTCGTGCGGCCGAGCAGGCGCGTGCTCTGCTTGAAAAAAGGATCGCCGAGCTTGAAGACAGCACCGAGTCCCCGGAGGAGCTTGACGAGCTGAAAGCAGAGCTTGAAAAAAAGGACGCGCAGATCTCCATGCTCGTCTCGGATCTCCGGGCTGCCGGGAAGGGATTCAGCGTGGATCTGAGCGAGCAGCTTAAGATCGTTAATGAAATAGAGGAACTGATCGCAGGCGCGCCGAAAAATTCGTACGTCAAAAACCTGCGCACTGAGCAGGGCGTGCCCGTCACGGACCAGAACGGCAAGCCGATCTATGACACGATCGTCACTTCTCCGCGCATTTCCGTCGCCTATTACGACCTGAGCCACGGCTTTTCGTGGGACCGCGACGGCGACAGAGAATATCCCGCCGACGGAATCGAGATGCCTGCCCTTGCCCTCGGGCTGCTGAAAACGGCTCTCTCCGAAAATCAGCGAGCCCTCTCAGGCACAGGCTACACCGCCTCCCTGACACTTAACGAGGACATAGACGGCCGCTCCGCCTCAGCGCTTGTCGCCGATATGCTCAGATCCGGCGACCGGCAGGCCTATAACGCGCTGATTGAAAAATACGGCGCGTCCTTCGCTACCGATACCCTCGCCCTCTACGGCATAAGAAAATCGGATAAAGGACTCACCATGACCGCAAAGCAGGCCTGTGCCATGTTCTCGGCACTTTACGAAACGGCGGAAAAAAGCTTCGGCCCCTGCCGTCAGGCGTATGACGCCCTGCTTTCCTCCGACCACTCCGTAATCACGGGCATGAGTTTTTCCGACCCCGTCGCCCACTTTTTCATATGGGGAGAAACGACTTACACCGACCTTGCCGTCGTGTGCGGCGAAAAGCCCTTTGCCCTTTCGCTCCTCACCGACATGGCCGGCGGCGGCGACAAAGTGAACACCTTTCTCCGGGGGATATGCGAAAGGGTAGCCATCCTTCACGAAAACTTCTACAAAAAGCAGCAGGAGAAAACCGGATGATCCGCACAAAAGTTAAGATTAACATAACGGCATTCACAATCGACCCTGCCGAGGAGGAGCGCATCATTGCCGCCCATAAAGGCGACCGCGACGAAGCCCGGGCAGAGACTGACGCGGCATCCGAGCGCATCGACATGTCGCTTTTCGGTGATTTGTGTACCGAGGACGGCCAGACCGTGCTGCGCTACACAGGTTCGGACGGAGCGCTGTGCACGCTCAGTTTTCTGCCTTCCGAGCCGGAATCCGTCACGGTCACGCGCGAGGCGGTCGACAACTCGTTCGTGCTTTTCTGCAGTATGCGCGAGCCGATCGTCGACTGCGACTACAAAATGCTGGGCATGTCATTTCCGATGACACTTCTCACCCACGGCGTGCGCAATACGATAAAGAACAAAAAAGGTCAGATTCGCCTGAACTATACCCTCTCGGCGCGCGGAGTGCCAATGCAGAGGGTCCGCGTGTCGGTAAGGGTTCTGCCCGCAGAAGAGGAGATGCGGGAACGTGCCTAAAAAACAGGACTGGATAACTCCGGAGGAGTTCCGCAAAACGTTCGTCACCGGCGGTGCGCTTCTTTACGGAGACGAAGATTACCTCAAAAAGACCGACGTCGACAGATTGCGAAAAAATACCGTGGACGAAAACGACGTCTTCAACTGCTATCGCATAAACGCCGACTCGTATTCCCCCGACGGACTGCTGTCGGCCATCGAATCGCTCCCCGTCATGGCTGAGCGCAAATTTATCGAGCTTTACGATATGCGCCTCGGCAAGGTGCGCGCCGACGACGGCTTTTTAACCAATCTGTGCGATATACTCTCACACGTCCAGGACAGCCCCGACACACTGCTCGTGTTTGTGATTGCAGCGGGAGAGCTTGACGACAAGCCGAAGCATCTGGCGGCGCTGAAAAAGGTTCTGACGCCCGTCTTTTACGACCGCCTGCCGCCGAACAGACTCTGGAACTGGATCGCCCGTCACTTCAGCGCGGAAGGCGTCTTTGCAGACGGAAACGTCTGCCGCCTGCTCGCCGACATAAGCGGAACGGACATGTACACCCTCGCCGGCGAGATAAGCAAAATATCCGCTCTGACCCTCGCCTCCGGACGGGACCACGTCATGGAACAGGACGTGCGCAACGCCGCCGGACGCAACCTCGATTACGACGAGTTTTCCTTCACCGACGCTCTTCTGCGCCGTGACTCGCAGCACGCGCTCGACATACTCGCCGACCTTAAGCTGAAAAAAGAAAAGCCGGAGAAAATTCTTTCAGGCATAAATAGTACGCTGTGCAACATCTATACCGCCCTTCAGCTGTCGGGACCGGGCGTAAGCTACGACATGGTGGCGGAGAAAATGCGCGTCCACCCGTACAGGGCGAAGATCTTCTGCCGCGCCGACGCCGGAACCGACGAAAAGCGCCTGAGCGA
>JAFZTO010000046.1 GCA_017618795.1 Clostridia bacterium
GGACGGCAACGAACTGGCGCCTTTCAAGAATCTGTTCAATGAATGGTTCGCGAGGGACACCTCCAAAAAGATAAGAGCCGTACAGAAGGCCAAGGCCGAGAAAGGACAGCGGGTCGGGACTACGATTCCGTACGGTTACCGTCGTGATCCAGACAGCGGAAAAGAGTGCAAGCTGCTCGTAAACGACGAGACCGCGCCGATAGTAAGGGAAATCTTCGCCATGTGTGCCTCCGGTATGGGACCGACAAGGATAGCAACGGAACTGAAACAGCGCCGGATACTGAAGCCGAGCGAATACAGACACCGGAACGAAGGCGTATACGGCACCGATACGGATTCCTCCGACCCATACGGCTGGAGCGATACCACGATTGAGAAAATGCTCTCTAACGAAGTCTATCTCGGGCACACGGTCAATTTCAGAACGGAGATAATATCTTTCAAGGACAAACGGGAAAGAGCGCGGCCGAAGGAGGAACAGATACGTATCGAGAACACGCACGAGGCGATAATCGATCATGAGACCTGGGAGATCGTTCAGAAGGTACGCGAAGGAAAGCGCAGAAGGAATTCGATGGGGGAAGTAAACAAATACAGCGGACTACTGTATTGCTCCGACTGCGGGAACAAACTCTCGTTTGCCAGGGGAACTACCATCTCTCCGGACAGATTCAATTTCTTCTGCAGCAGATACCGCAAGCACATGGGAGAAGATCTTTGTTCTCCGCACTCTATACGGGAAGTTGTTCTCGATGATATAGTGCTTGAGGAGATAAACCGCACTCTGTATTATTCAAGGACACGCACCAAAGAGTTTGCCGGGTATATTTCGAAGAAGTCTTCATCCGAGGTAAACAAAACACTTTCACGGAAAACCGCAGAGCTAAGCAATTCGGTCAAAAGGCTCGGCGAGCTTAAAGCTCTGTTCAAGCGTCTATACGAGGACAACGTGCTTGGACGCATTAGCGACGAGCAGTTCCGTATTCTTTCGGCGGAATACACGGACGAGCAGAAAGCTATCGAGGTACGGATACCTGAGCTTGAAAAGGAGATATCCGCTCTTAAAGAGAACGTCACGAACGTACAGCGTTTCTTAGATGCGGCGAAAAAGTACACCTGCATTTCTGAACTTACGCCCGAGATCCTGCGTACGTTTATCTCAAAGATAGTCATTCACGAGAAAGATCGGAAGCACTGCAAAAAGTCTCCCCAGCAGGTCGACATTTATTTCAGGTTCATCGGGGACATTTCCGGAATTGAAGAAACGGATACAGATCAAGCTGCTGCTGAAGAAAAGGCGTCGGGCGAATAACCGAAGGAAACTGAAGAAAAAAGCAACAAACCTCAATCAAAGGAAAAGGACGGGCTTTTTACCGTCCGTCCGATTCCAAAAAAACAAGTCAAACTGTCAACTTCCTTATGAGAACCAGCCCTTTAAGCGGGGTGTTTTTCATGAAGGAATATGATGATGTCGGATCAGTCCGCAGAGGCGCTTTCGGCCGTTGAGGACTGGCCTGGCGTTTCTGCCGCGTTTGCGGTGACTGTAACGATAAATCCTCCGATGTTGTCTCCGGAGACCGTGTAGTCGCGGTTGGAGGGAACGGGAATCTGCGTTGTCCCTTCACCGTTCGCGGGAACATAATAGACGAGATAGTCGTTTTTGTCAGCAGTGCCTGTGATGAACAGCGGGTTTTCCGTGCCGACGTACTGCGTGCGCAGTATTTCAAGATACTGCTCCAGGCATTTGCCGTTTTCGGAAATGTAGGTCGCGTGCGGAATGCCAATGTAGCGAAGCTGGTTCGGGATATTGTATCCGGTTATCTCGACCGCGTAGGACGGATAACGCATAATGAAGCCGTAGTTGCAGCAGTTGACCTTTATCCAGACGCCTTTGGTGGTGGTGAGCAGATCGTAGAGCTTGTCGTTCACGTAGCTCTGAAGGACGAATGTCGCGCCGGTATGGTAGTCGGAGCAGCCCGGCTTTGCGGCCGTGTCGGGATACTGTTCGTACAGCGACGCCTGTTCGGAATACGTGCGGTATCCTGACGAGACGACGCCCGACGTGTCCTTGGTCTTGGTGGAATACGATTCCATCATTCTGCTCAGCGCGTAAATGACGTCGAGCCGCAGCATCGGGAAGCGCGTGCTCGGTGAAAAGCCCTTGAATTCTCTTCGCAGGTTGTAAAGCGCGACGATGTAGGTTTCCTTGTCCTCAAGCTCCGCCCACGGAGTTTCGGGAAATTCGGCTTCCGAATTGTAGAAATGCCAGTTGTCGGGGAAGACGAACGGATGGTCGTTGTCCACAAGAACGAGGTCGCCGTAATGGACGTCCTCCGCCTGCTTTTCGATCGTTGTGAAGGATATGTCTGTCGGCATTACGTGAGGTTCTTCAGTGGTAACGTCGGGCTGTTCGGTCTCCGTGGTGTTTCCCGTTCGCTCGCCCTGCGTGTCCGCGGATTCGGTTTCCGGCGTTCTGTTTCTGAACAGCCCCGTCCCGCTGAGCGACATGGCGAAAAGCACGCTGCCAACCGCAAGCACGGCAACAAGCAGTATCACCCACAGGTTTTCCAGTTTTCCGGGCTGTCTTTTCTTCTGATATTTTCTAATCGGCTCGTAGCCACCGGTCATGTCGGTTCTCCTTTTTTCAGTAGGTTGAAGTTGTGTCCGCTATGCGGAGAAGATCCTTTATCTCGTTCTCGCGCAGATCGCAGAGCGCCTCCATTTCGTCAAGCTGTTCCTTGGAAAAGCGGCTTTTGCTTTCGTCTGTCAGTTTTGCCCTGACAGCGGGGGTGAAGCGCGCTTTGTACAGGTTGTCGTTCATTATCGCGTACTGAATGTCCACTCCTACTATGCGGTTGTCGCGCAGGCATACGAATTTGTTCTGTTCTCCGGCGATTAGCATATCGACCGCAGCCGTCCCCATTCTTGTAGCCAGCAGCCTGTCCTCGGCCGTCGGCGAGCCGCCGCGGACTATGTGGGCAAGCCTTGCGAATTTGGTCTCGATTCCCGTTTTTTCCTGAATGGTTCCGGCAAGTTTTTCGGAATATCCTTCGACGCCCTCGGATACCACGACCATTATGTTTCTCTTGCCGTGCAGGCGCGCGGCCCTGATTTTTTCAAGCAGGGAATCCTCGCTGTAGCCGAGGTCCTCCTTGATGACTATTCCCGTCGCGCCGCAGGCGATGCCGGCGTAAAGTGCAATGTAGCCGGCGTTTCTGCCCATGGCTTCGATTACGTTGCAGCGCATGTGCGATTCGTCAGTGTCGCGCAGACTGTCTATGCACCTGACGGTGATATTCGTCGCGGTGTCGAATCCGATCGTGCGGTCGGTGCAGGTGATGTCGTTGTCGATGGAGCCCGGGATTCCTATGCACGGGAAGCCTCTCATGCACAGGTCGTACGCTCCGCGGAACGTCCCGTCGCCGCCTATTGTTACAAGACCGTCGATTCCGAGTTCGCGGGCGTTCCTGATGCCCTGCTGCATGGCCCATTCTTCTCTGAAGCCGACAAGGCGTGCCGAATATATCGTCGTTCCGCCGCGACCGACGATGTTGGCCACGTCGGCGGCCGTGAACTTCCTTATTTTTTCTCCGCCGTCTACGAGCCCCTTGTAACCTTCGTAAATACCGTATACCTCAAGCCCGTTTGCTATCCCGTGCCTGACCACGGCGCGCACGGCGGCGTTCATTCCCTGGGAGTCGCCGCCCGACGTGAGCACGCCGATCTTTTTTATTTTTCCGTTTGACATTGTGTTTCCTCCGTGCCGGTGTTATCTTCTCGTGATACGCCGACATACACGATTATATATAATACCACATTTTTATTAAAAAATCAAGTCTTTGGCGGCATTTTTATCAAATCGTCTCTATTATTCTCCGAATGTTAATATTCGGTAAATTTTGGAAAAACAATGGACTTTTCGCCCAGTTTGTGGTATAATTATATTGAATATGTATTCGGAGGGCACTATGAGACGCAGATTCACGGCTTTTATATTCGTTCTGGCGCTGCTTTTTCCGTGCCTTGCGCCGCATGCATCCGCGGAGGGCGGTGAAAACGGCGTTTCTCCGGCGACGTTCAGCGGAGCTGACGGCGCGACGGTCGGCAGGCTTGCCTCCGACGTTATCGACAACTTCAATCTGCCGACGGTCAAATGGGAGGGAAACTGCTCCGCGGCCGAGAGCTTCGACGCGTATCCGTACACGCCTTTCGAGGGCAGCCGCGCTCTGAATTTTTCCGGGGCGATAAAGACTTCGCTTTCAGGCGCTCCGGAAATATGGCGGTATCTGTGCGTCACGGTTTTTTCCGAAAAAGACATTACTCTTTCCGCAAGCGCTGAGGGAGCGGGATTCATATACTCGTCGTCCGCTTTTATACGCGGCGGTGAATGGAGGACCGTGCTTTTCGACCTCACTGACGAGAACTCGGTCACAAGAAGCGGAAAACAGAAAACCGACAGGGTAAGCTCGATCGTTCTTGACGCCGGCGACGGGAACAGCGCGATTGCCGATCTGTGCGTCGGAATCCGGAACGAGCAGTGCGCTCAGATACTCGGGTATATGTGCGAATCGTTCAGCGCTCAGAACGGTTCCGTCTTCGAAAACGGCGGCGCGTACGTGTTCAATTACGGGGTCGGCGGATCTTTCTCGGGCGAGCCCTTCAATCCGGTATTTACAAAGGGTACGGGAATAGAGGTGACGCTGGAAAACAATTCCTCCGCGTCCTCGCTGACCCTTGAGTACGAGACGGCGATGGGAAAAAAGAGCGTTACGAAAAAACTGCTCCCTTCATCGCTGCCGCAGAGCGTGCTGTTCGGCGTTGACGCGGGGAGTGTAGCGCGGCTGCGCTTTGTTCCCGAAGAAAACAGTTCCGGTCAGATTATTTTCACGTCTTTGCGGCGATCTGCCGCCGCCGTTCCGTCCGTGTCCGCGGACTTTAAGGAGACGTGCAGAATTGCCCGCGACCGCAAGTCCATCGCTTTTTCCGCCTTTACCGGTCAGGCTTATAACGGATACGAGGCCTACCTGTTTGCGTTTGCGCCGGGAGAAAGCGTAGGTTTTTCCGGAAGGACTGCCGTTGCGCAGAGCACCGTTTCCGACGGGCAGGTAAGCTTCGGAATCGCCATCGGCGGTCAGTCCAACGAAATTTACAGGAAATACGTGTGCGCGTTGAGCGTGGCCGGCGAGCTTAAGGCCGTCGGCGAGCCGGTGTTCCCGTCAAATCCGGAGATACTTGCGCGCGGGAAAAGCGGCTTCGAGGCGGCCAGCATTAAAGGGAGCGGAACGCTCGGCGGCGAATACATTGCCGATTTTCTTTCGCACACCTGCGTTTTTGTCAGTCTCGAGGAGCTGCTGAAGGCGGAGGGTTCGCAGATATCCGTAGACGGGGATTTCTCGTCGCGGCTTGACGAAAGAATGAAGGCGTTCGCAAGACAGAGCATCCTTGTTACCGTGGTGCTTGACTGGCACATGACCGGAGATCCCGCGGTGGACAGATTGCTTTTCACGTCATCCGGGAGACCTCTGCCGGAGGCGGTGCGCACCGCGGCGTCGTTTATCGCCCAGAGATACGGTGTCTCGGACGGGTATTTCTGCCTGAACGGCATACAGCTCGGCAGAAACGCAAACGAAACCTTCCCAATGCTTTCGGAAAGCCTCGAGAGCGCGTCGTCGTATTACGCCGACCTCTGCCGCACGGTTTATACGGCCGTAAAATCCGTAAACGGCTCGCTTGAGATGTTTGTCTCCCTCGGGGGCCGGTGGCACCGTGAAAACGGCGCCGGTTCCACAGGCTGTTTTTCCGCTCTGGAGTTTATGCGGGCTCTTAACGAAAAAATATACGTTTCAAACGGAATGCGGGTCTCGGTCTCTTACGATATATGGTGCGGAGAGGGAACCGAAAGCTACGTCTCCGACTATATAAGTTCAGGGAATCTTGCGCTATTCTGCCGCGCCGCGGAAAGTCTCGGGTTTGAAGGCATAATACTTCTCGGAGGCGAATACGAAAGCGACGGCAACAGGGTCATAATGGATTCTGCCGAATACGCGTTTATCTATTCGGCCGTCTGCTCCGACGGGCTGCCCGTCGATGCGGTCATACCTCTTCACGACTGCGGCTACGAGAATACGCTGCGCTACGTCGACGGCAGATATGCAGGAGAAAAACTGAAATACGCAGGGGAGCTGTACGGCGCCGGCGTTTCAGAATCGCTTGCAAAACTGGCAATAATCCCCATGAAGAACATCACCGAAACAGCGCTGCTCAACGTCGTTCCGTCCTCGGTAAAGGGCGAAGCGCCGCTGTTTGATTTCTCGTCCTCGCCTGACGGATTCGAGCCTTCGGATTACTGCGCCGATCTGCAGCCGGGCGTAACGCTCGGGGAAAAAAGCGGAATACTGTCGGTAGACCTGGAAAACACGGAAAATTACTGTCTGAAAGGTATAGAAACGTCGTTCGACACTCCGAAGGATTTTTCCGGGATCGAATATTTCGGAGCGGAGCTTATGCTGACAAAGGCTCCGGAGGGCAGGAACAGCGCCGAAGTTCTTATCGTGCTGCGCTCGGGCGGCTCTGTTTACTGCTCTTTCGGGAGCATAAACGACAGCGGCTTCACAACGCTTGTCGCCGATATATCAGGCTTTGCCCAGCGGGATGAAACGGACGGGATCGGGATATATGTCCTGACCGACGGGCAGCAGACGATCCTTGTGGACAATGTCCGTTTAATGTCCGAAAGCTATTCGGCGAATCAGATCATCGACATTGTGAGGAAATCCGACCCCAAGCCGGAGTTTCCGCTTAAAAACATCATTATTGCCTCGTCGCTTGCCGTGTTCTGCTTTGCGTCTGAAACGGTGAGAATAATAACAAGAAAAAAGAAAAACAACTCTCAGGAGGTTTAAATATGAACGAAAACGGAAAATTCAGCAAAAAGGACAGCTCAAAAACACAGACCTTTAATTTTGTTGAAGAGAGGGACCTTCAGCTCAAACAGATAATGCAGCAGATTTATTCCGCTCTTTCCGAAAAAGGATACAATCCGGTCAATCAGATCGTGGGCTACATTCTTTCGGAGGATCCGACCTACATAACAAACTATAAGGGCGCGCGGACGCTGATAAGCAAAATCGACAGGGACGAGCTGCTCAACAGCCTTGTGAGAAACTATCTCAATCTATGAGCATAACTGCCGTTTTAGGCAACTTCGACGGTGTTCACATCGGGCACCGTGAGCTTTTGCGCACCGCAAGAGAGACCGGCGGCAGAGTGGTCGTATTCACTTTCGATACGCTTTCGCCGGGATATATCACCTCTCCGGAGCTTCGCAGGGAACTGCTTTTGCTTTACGGCGCAGACGAGGTCGTTACCCGGCCTTTTGAAGCCGTGCGTACGCTGTCTCCGGATGAATTTGTCAAGGAAATACTTATATCCGAGCTTGGTGCCGATGTCGCCGTCTGCGGGTACAACTACAGATTCGGCTTCGGCCGCGAAGGCGACGCGCAGACGCTTTCAGAACTGTTCGGCAGCGTTCGCGTCGTTCCGGAGGTGAAATACAGGGGGTTCCCCATCTCGTCGACGGAAATCCGCAGCCTGATTTCATCCGGGAAAATGAAAAAGGCGGTCGGCATGCTCGGCCATCCATTCATAATAAGGGGCGGTGTTGCAGACGGCAGACATGTAGGAGGCAGGCTCGGATTCCCGACGGCTAATCAGAGACTTGACGGCGTGGTACCTCTTCCGGGCGCGTACGCGGGTTATACGGTTGTCGACGGGGTGAGATATCCGTCGCTGACCGGAATTTCCGCGACGCCGACGGTTGAAAAAACTCCCGTCCACGCCGAAACGTACATTAAAGGCTTCACCGGTTCCCTTTACGGACGGACCGTCGACGTTTTCCTGACTGGTTTTTTAAGAAAAGAAAAAAAGTTCGGTTCGCAGGAAAAGCTGAAGGAACAGCTTGAAAGAGACATAATGCGGATCTGCTGAAAAGGAGGCTTCCGAAATGTATCCCGGTGTTTACTGTACAGAACATATAGTGTACCTTGCGGTTACGCTCCTGCTAACGGTTGCCGGTCTGGCGGCTGTCGTCAGATCCGTAAAAAGCGACAGGACGCTTAACGTTGTTACAAAACTCAGCGCAGCGGCCCTGCTTGCAATGATATGCGTAAACCGGGTGTCGGTCACGGCGGCGCAGATAAGAGAGCTTGAGGGCTATACCTGGCTGAATCTCCTTCCGTACACGTTCTGCGGTCTTGCCTCCGCCGTGCTTTCGCTGACGGTGCTTTTTACAAAGCAGGAGCGTCTGAACGACAGCAGGGTACTGCATTTCATTTCGTATTTCGGGATTTTCGGTTCCGTCGCGACGGTGTTTTATCCGGACTTTCTTGAGAAGCAGACCTTCTGGGACATAAGATCTGTGAGCGGGCTTGTCCATCATTCGCTGATGCTCTGGCTGATTCTGCTGCTTTTTTCAAAAAAGCTTGTCAGACCGTCGCTGAAAAAATGGTACTGCTATCCCGTAGGCTATATTTTCGTCATGTTTATCGGCCTGCTTGAGATCGAAATGCTGAATTTCAGGGAAGCAATGAATATCGGTCAGCCGCTTGTCGGATCGCTTCCGGTCATAACCTCGTGGTATTTCCTGTTTTTCCTGTCGTCCATGGTCGTTGCGGCGGTTGGATTTGTCTGTGACGCGGCAGGGAAAAAGACCGTGCCTGAGAACATGGCATAATTGAAATAATACAGACCTCGGCGGGCTATTTTGCCCGCTTTTTTTCTGTTTTGCATGGCGGCTGCAGACTCTGCGCCACCGAATTCATCAATTTTCTGTCAACTATTGTGTCTTGCTTAGCAAAAAAAAATGCTTGCGGACAAAGATCTTAACAAGATCTATTCCTACAAGCAAATTCTGAGATTTTTTACCCCTGCATCACCGTATGCTCCGCCGAAGTTTTCTCCGTTATTTTGTCCCGAACAGGCGGTCGCCTGCGTCGCCGAGACCGGGGATGATATAGCAGCGCTCGTCGAGCTTCTCATCAAGCGCAGCGGTGAAAATATCTACGTCGGGATGATCGGTCTGGACTTTTTTTACTCCTTCGGGAGCCGAGACAAGACAGAGAAGGCGTATGTCGGTCACGCCTTTTTCCTTCAATTTGGTTATTGCATCGGAGGATGATCCGCCCGTCGCGAGCATCGGGTCGCAGACTATGACCGATCTTCTTTCGATGTCGGACGGCAGCTTGCAGTAGTATGTTTTAGGTTCGTGCGTTACGGGGTCGCGATAAAGACCGATGTGGCCGACCTTTGCCACGGGGATAAGATTGAGAAGACCGTCAACCATTCCGAGTCCCGCGCGAAGAATAGGGACTATCGCAACCTTTCTTCCGGCAATGCGTTTTGCCGTCATTTTGGCCATCGGAGTTATCACTTCGTAATCCTCAAGCGGAAAATCGCGCGTTATTTCATATCCCATGAGAATAGTGATTTCCTCCAGAAGCTGTCTGAAATCCTTAGGTCCTGTTCTGTGATCGCGCATGATGCTCAGCTTGTGCTGAATCAGCGGATGGTCTATTACATGAAATTCACCCATTGTACAAATCTCCTTACCCGGGGTTTTATTTACTATATTATACATCTTTATCCCCCGTTTTTCAAGTAATTTTTTAAGAAAAAAAAGAAAAGAGGGCAAATGTTCGAAAAAATAAGATAAATACGGGCAGGGTATTGACTTTTTTGAAAAAAAGTGGTATAATCATATGGTTTAAAATAATCCGGTTGTATTAACCGGACCACATATAAGGAGGGGCTTTGCATGGCTCATTTAAATGAAGCGGCGACTGAGCAGATTAAAGCGATCTGCGACAGATACAAGGACGAAAAAACGCCGCTTATGATGATCCTCAGCGATATCCAGAGAGAATACGGATATATCCCGCTTGAGGTTCAGGAGGTTGTTTCCGATAAAACGGGAATCAGCGTTGCCGAAATATACGGCGTCGTTACCTTCTATTCGTTTTTCTCTCTCGTTCCGAACGGCAAGTATGTTATCGGATGCTGCCTCGGGACCGCCTGCTACGTTAAGGGCGCACAGCAGGTAATCGACAAATTCAGCGAGATTCTCGGAATCAAAGCCGGAGAAACGACGTCTGACGGACTGTTCACCATAGACGCGCTCCGTTGCATCGGCGCTTGCGCGCTTGCTCCGGCCGTAACGATCAACGGAAAGATTTATCCGCGCGTCACGGTCAAGGATGTGGAAAAAATAGTTGCTGAGTACAAAAGCAAGGAGGCAGAGGCATGATTAAGACCGTTGAAGAACTCAGAGCGAGAATAGCCTCCGCCGAGGTCGAGCTTAAATCAAAATACGACGGTTCCGACAGCAAGCGCTGGCTTACGCTTTGCGGAGGAACGGGTTGCATCGCATCCGGAGCGCTCGGCGTTCAGGAGCAGTTCGAGGCTCTTATCAAGGAATACAACGCCGGCGATAAAGTCGGGATCCGCACCGTGGGATGCTTCGGATTGTGCTCGCAGGGCCCGTTCGTTCGCATTTATCCGGAAGACACGCTTTACGTGCTTGTCAAGCCCGAGGACTGCAGAGAAATTTTCGAAAAGGACATTCTCGGCGGGCAGATAGTCGAAAGACTTCTTTACAAGGACCCCAAAACCGGGAAACCGATTGCCAAGCAGGACGAAATCGGCTTTTATGCCAAGCAGAGAAAGGTCGCGCTTCACGGCGTCGGAATTATCGATCCGACCGTATTCGACGAGGCCCTTGGATGCGGAGCGTTTCAGGGACTGCTCAGGGCGCTTTCAATGGAGCGCGCCGACGTTGTAAAAGAAGTGCTTGACTCGGGTCTTCGCGGACGAGGCGGCGGCGGATTCCCCACGGGAAGAAAATGGTCGTTTGCAATGAATGGCGACGGACAGAAATACGTGGTCTGCAACGGCGACGAGGGAGACCCCGGAGCGTTTATGGACCGTTCTGTTCTCGAGGACAACCCGCTTCAGGTCATCGAAGGCATGATGATCGCCGGTTACGCAATCGGCGCAACGCAGGGCTATTTCTACGTAAGAGCCGAATATCCGAGAGCGGTTGCTCATCTCAAGAGCGCAATCGCTATGGCTGAGGAGGAAGGGCTTCTTGGCGACAATATACTCGGAACCGGCTTTTCGTTCCATGCTCACGTCCGTCTCGGCGCAGGCGCGTTCGTGTGCGGCGAGGAAACCGCGCTTCTTAACTCAATCGAAGGGCAGAGAGGAATGCCGCGTCCGCGTCCTCCGTTCCCGGCGGTTAAAGGTCTCTGGGGACGTCCCACAGTCGTAAATAATGTTGAAACGCTTTCGTGCGTTCCGTATATTCTTCGCGAGGGAGCGGCCAAATTCGCTTCGTGCGGAACCGAGCGTTCCAAGGGTACAAAGGTGTTCGCCCTCGGGGGCAAGGTCAACAACGTTGGTCTGGTCGAAGTTCCCATGGGAACGACACTCCGCGAACTTGTCTTTGACATAGGAGGCGGAATCCCCGGCGGAAAGAAGTTCAAGGCCATTCAGACCGGCGGACCGTCCGGCGGATGCCTTACGGAAAAGGATCTTGACGCGGAAATCGATTTTGACAATCTCGTTGCCAGAGGGTCAATGATGGGCTCGGGCGGAGCCATAGTAATGGATGAGGACAACTGTATGGTCGAGGTCGCGAAATTCTACATGGAGTTCATCTGCGACGAATCCTGCGGCAAGTGCTCTCCATGCCGTATAGGCACCAAGAGAATACTCGAATACCTTACAAGAATCTGCGACGGCAATGCCACGATGGACGATCTTGCTCAGCTCAAGGAACTGGCGTCGACCATAAAATCCAATTCGCTCTGCGCACTCGGACAGACGGCAGCAAATCCCGTTCTTTCAACACTTGCACAGTTTGAGGACGAATACATAGCCCACATTGTCGACAAGAAATGTCCCGCTCACGTCTGCAAGAATCTCATGCAGTACGTCATCGACAAGGATAAGTGCATAGGCTGCGGACTCTGCCTGAAAAACTGCCCCGTCAATGCAATCTCCAGAACCGACTATGTCGCTCCCGGACACAAGCTTGCATCCATGGTCATCGATCAGAACAAGTGCATAAAGTGCGGAATGTGCATGGCATCGTGCGCAAAGACAAAGGCTATAGAGAAGAAATAAGGGGGAAAAAGAAATGGCTTTGGTTAATATAAAAATAGAGGGCATTCCTTATCAGGTCGAGTCGGGACTCACGATTCTCGAGGCGGCAAAAGCCTGCGGATACGAAATTCCCACGCTCTGCGCCTTCAATCACGGCGAGTGCAACCGCGGATCCTGCCGCGTTTGCCTTGTCGAGGCGACCGGTGCGCGCGGGCTCGTTGCTGCATGCGTTTACCCGGTTAACGAGGGAATGGAGATAACCATTTCTTCGCCTAAGGCGACCGCCGCGCGCCGCGCGTCAGTGGAGCTCCTGCTTTCCAACCACAATAAGAACTGTCAGCAGTGTGATAAAAACGGCAAATGCGAGTTACTCCACGTTGCTCAGATTACAGGCGCGAGAGAGAATATGTATATCGGCTCCAAGACACCGACGTACTACGATGATCTCACCCCGACGATAGTCCGCGACACCTCCAAGTGCATTCTCTGCGGAAGATGCGTTGAGAGATGCAAAAACGCTCACGGAATGGGCGTGCTGGGATTCGAGAACCGCGGCTTCAACACGATAGTCGCTCCGGCAGAGAACAGAAGCTTCATCAACTCTCCGTGCATTATGTGCGGACAGTGCATCAACGTCTGCCCGACCGGCGCCCTAATGGAAAAGAGCGAGATAGACCGCGTTGACGCAGCTATGGCTGCCGGAAAGTACGTCGTAGTGCAGACCGCTCCAGCAGTGCGCGCCGCTCTGGGCGAGGAATTCGGGATGAAAATCGGGACTCCCGTCACAGGCAAAATGGTTGCAGCTCTTCGCCGTCTCGGCTTCAAGAAGGTGTTTGATACTGACTTTGCCGCTGACCTTACAATCATGGAAGAGGCAACCGAACTTCTGAACAGAATAAAGACCGGCGGCGTTCTGCCGATGATCACATCATGCTCCCCCGGCTGGGTCAATTACGCCGAATATTATTACGGCGATCAGGTTGATCACCTGTCCTCCTGCAAATCACCTCACGAAATGTTCGGTGCAATACTCAAGACGTATTACGCTAACAAGATCGGTGTAAAGCCTGAGGATATGTTCGTCGTCTCGATCATGCCCTGCTCCTGCAAGAAATTTGAGAAGGAGCGCCCCGAAATGGAGGAAAAGGGCGGGCTGCGCGACGTTGACGCCGTGCTTACGACAAGAGAACTCGGAAGACTCATCAAGCGTTCCGGCATTAACTTTGCCAAGCTGCCCGACGAGGATTACGATACCGATATCGTCCATGACTACACCGGCGCCGGCGTTATATTCGGCGTGACGGGCGGCGTTATGGAAGCCGCTCTCCGTACCGCTTACTTTGTACTGACAGGCAAGGAGCGCGAGGGCGTTGTTTTCAACGAAGTCCGCGGCTTCGAAAACATCCGCGAGGCGGAGTTCGAGCTTAATGGAGCAAAGATAAAGGTTGCGGTCACAAGCGGCATGAAGGGCGCGAAGGTCCTGCTCGACCAGATCCGCGAAGGCACGTCCCCGTACACGTTCATCGAGGTCATGGGTTGCCCGGGCGGATGTATCAACGGCGGCGGACAGCCGTACGTAAGAGAGGTCTTTCTTCCTAACGAGGATGCGGACATCATGGATACCTACCGTCAGAAGAGAGCAAACGCCCTGTATACAGAGGACGAGCGTCAGGCTATCCGCCAGTCGCACAACAATCCTCAGTTAAAAGCGCTTTACGACGAGTTCCTCGGCGAGCCCAATTCGCATCTCGCACATGAGCTGCTCCATACGAGCTACAATAAGAACAGAGTTCGTTTTGATTGAACGAAAAGAGCGGTCTGAAAATTCAGGCCGCTTTTTTTCGGTATTACGGAAATGACGCCGGTCTGCGGTTAAAGTCTGCAGCGGGCGCAGTTGACGACAAAATCCGAAGCTACTTCCAGGGTTTGGATAGACGTTCATATTTCGTAATTCTTGAGAAGTTACGGTTTTAATAATCAGTCTTTTCCCGTGTAAAACACAAATCCGAACCAGTTCCGTGTAACGATAAGGTTACCTGAACGGTTCGGATAGGGTTGTATTGGTGAACCCGTTAATGTCAAATTCGAACTTTGTTCTGATGTTTTGGAAGACCTGCTTTTGCCGGCCTTCCACATTTTTTCGTCAAAAGAAATTGTAACCGCCCCTTCTCTGAAGTTGAGGAAAAGATCGAAGTGATCGTCGTAGAGATATATGACGTTGACGAAATGGTCGACCAGCCTCTGTCTCTGATCCTTATCCGTCGTATCATACTCGCGGAAGTGCGTCAGCCATAAAATAAATATGTCGTGACCTACTGCAGGCCTGGACGTCTCCTCTTGCTTTATCATAGTTTCGATGGAAGACTTGCGCTCCTCCAGTTCTTCCAGCCGCTGTTTCGTCGAAGGAGTGATGATGCCGCTCTGTATCGCGTAGAGCATATTGCCGATGGCAGTCTCGGTCTCCGAAAGCTGTTTTTTCAGATTCGGAAGTATGACGCTCTCTTTTCCCAGTTCTTCCACAAGCATATCCGCAAGCCTTGAGATGAGTTCATCATCAAAGATAAGTTTCTTTATCTGCTCTATTACAAGATCTTCGATCCATTCCTTGCGGACTGCCTTTTTGTCACAGCCGCGCCTGTGTTTGGCAGAAACGCACTTGTAGTATTTATATGACGCTTTGCTTGAATGACTGCGTCCGCTCTCTCCCACCATAAAACACTGACATTTGCC
>JAFZTO010000047.1 GCA_017618795.1 Clostridia bacterium
CTGCCTGATGTTGTCGAGAACGATGAGGCCCGCGCCGCTTCCGACCTGGAAAGCAAAGCCGTCTTTCATAACACCCGCAGCCTTCATGATGTTCGTGACGTTCTCAGCGATCTGCGCATTGAACTTGTTGGAGCGGATCTTCTCGAAATCGAGCGTTCCGGAACCGATCCCTTCAGAAAGTCCCGGTTTTTCCATCGGAACGACGAAATCGGTAAGTTCCATCGTGATCTCAGCCGGAATGAGTGTCTCTTCCGAAACCGTTCCAGCGATAAGGCAGGTGTAGTCGGCATATTCTGCATCGGCAGTAGCAAGTCCGAGCGGTCCGCAGTATTCGTCGGGATTTCCCATGACGCCGTTTGCGTTTCCGTGAATATCAGCCATCGGAACTGGCAGAAAAGCAAGTTTTACATGAACTTCGCCCATCTGAAGCTTGCGGACTCTGTTGCCGTGGCTAAGTCCAACGCCGACCCACGGAAGAAGGTCGCCGGCAACGAGGTGGTTGCCCATAGCTCTGTAAATATTTCCGTAAATACCTGTAATTATTCCGTCTTTGAATGCTTCATAAAGCCACGGATCGGTGTGGTCGAAGATCGCGTTTCCGTAAAGGATGATGTTTCTTTTGCCGTGTTCGCGGAGTTTCTTGACGACCGCCTCAAGGCCTCTGTCGCCTGTTCTGTAGTAGTGCGGATAGCTGATGACATCGCCGTCATTCAGAATTTCGATGACTTCATCAAGCGTTCTCACTTTGCTTTTTCCGCGCGGAATGAAGGTAGGAGTCTTTCTCGGAGCGAAATGGGTGAAAAGATTCGACTCGTCGAAAGCCGAAACGAAATTTTTGTACTCTTTGCCGTTGAAATTCATGTTTTCCTCCCGAAAAATTTGTTCAAAAAACTTAAAAACGGGCAATCATAGCGTTTTTAAAGGCAATAGCAATTTATCAGATTTTTCATCGAAAAGGATTTCACGTTAGAATTTCACCCACATCGCGGGACGGATCCCGGAAGGGAGATATACCTCGGAACCCGAACTTTTACCGTCATATCCAATTCTTTCAGCGGAATTATTTTCATAGGCGGGCGAACGCAGCCACCAGTAGGTCGCCCCCGAAGACCGCCCTTCACAAAATGAGTATGTGCTTTCATAGGCACCTTGTTGAACCGCGTAAGGTGTCGGATAGGCTATCCGCTGACATGCGTCACGGAAATAAAGGTATGCATCAGCTCCGCTCAAGAAGAAAATTTTATCTTTTGTTACTTTCGGCAGCTCATTGCTGTAAACAGAGGCGTTTGTAGTGATCTCGACTTCGACGATCTTCTTTTTTTCTTCGCGGCTGAAGGCCGTCTCGTAAAAATCTCCGGTTTCCGTGCCGTTGAGCCATGCTCTGCTGTCGCTTGTCTCCCAATCATTGGTGCTGTCCGACTTGTTCCAGTAATGGAGATCCAAAACAGACTCGCTGAATAAAAGAGCCGAACCGTTTTTTACCTCCAGAACCTTCCAAGAAATCGGCTCTTTGCCGTTCAACAGGTCGCCGTCCTGCTCGTAACTGCCGAAGGTTACAGTGTTTCCTGTGATATAGCCGGTTTCGGAACACTTTCCGGTTCCGGTTTCGCAGCCTTTGCCGCACTCTGTCCCTTTGTCCCAATAGCCGTCGACGCACTTCCGGCTTTTGCCGCCGTCACAGAGATAGGTTCCGGACGTGCACTCCGTGCATTCGTTCGTTCCGGCAGTGCACTCGCCGCAAAGCTTCTCCTGATTCCAAAAGCCGTTTCTGCATATTTCGCGGATCGAACCGCTGCACCTGTAGGCCTCCTCCTCGCATTCGGGGCTGTCTCCAAGCCACGCCCATACCGCTGGACGGATAACGTAGCCGGAGCTGCTGTTGCCGTCGAGTCGGACCTGCCCGAAAATCCCCTGGTAATCTACAATCGCCTGGTATGTTTCGTAGTACGTGGCGTCGGCTCCCTGCGAACGCAGCCACCAGTAGGCCGTTCCGGCATTCGCCCTGTCGCACTCGCTGTCAACTAAAAAGAATATTTTGCCATTTTTATTTTCGACATACTGCGAAGGGAAGAGTACTCGGTCGCACTTCCCGACAAGATAGCGTTCGACCTCCGCCTCGCTCAGAAGAAAGACCTTGTCCTCCGTCAGATTATCCCTCGACTCCGCAGCATTTGCCGTTAAATTCAGCGTAGTCGATACTCTTTTTTTCTCCTCATCGTCAAAAGCGTTGTTGAAGAATGTTTCATTGAGCCAGGTACGGATTCCGCTGTCACGCCAGATATTCGTATTACTGTCGAAATTACCTATATCCAGCCCTTTTTCGCTCAACAAAAGTGCCTTTTTGCCCTTTGCGGCAATCACCCTCCAGACAATCGGTTCCCTGCCGTTGTCCGAAACGGCGTCCTGCTCGTATTTTCCGAGCGTGACCAGATTTCCGTATGAAAACTTTTCGGCACACCTTCCTGTTTTCGGGACACATCCGTAAACGCCGCACTCGGTTCCGGCCTCCCAGCTGCCCCTGTCGCACCTTTGGCTTAGGCTTCCGTCACATCGGAAAGTGTCGTCCGCACAGTATTCGATCCACATCGCCGGACGCACCGAAATATCGGATCTGCGGGGGTTTTCCAGCTCAATCTCTCCATTGCTGTCAACATATTCCGAATAAGAATTATTTCTTTCCGGATAGATCCACCAGGCGCCTGCCGCTCCTGCTTCGCCGCAACTCTCGCTCACTGTCATCAAAGCGCCCTTCGCGTTTGCGTAGGGAGTCGGATAGACGAGGCGGTCGCACTTTTCACCGAAATATTGCTCGATCTC
>JAFZTO010000048.1 GCA_017618795.1 Clostridia bacterium
GCGTTTACATCCGCATAATTTGCATTAAGGTTGTCAATATGATAATCGTCATCATCGTCGCCGAAAACATCTTTACCCGCATTACTCGCGACGGCGTCATACCGCGCTTCGTACTCGGTATCATCTTTTGTTCTTGCGTCAAATATGATATCGGGGATTTTTCCGTAATCTATTTTCTCAGGGGACTCAAAAAGACTGAAGCCGCCGATAAGGGTGAAAATCATATAGATAATGCTGACCGCAAAAGCGATGATGCTGAGCGCCCACAACGCGCACATTACCGTTGCGGCGAGCCCTAAAAGAGCGCCGCCGATAGCGGAAAACAAACCTGCCGCTATATGCGTTGCAGCAATCGCAAACCAGTTAAGACCTATTGTTAAAAGACTGGTTCCGAATGCGGCGGTAAGAATCATTGTTACACCGCTGACAACCATTGTGCCGATATCAATATATTCAAGTATCTGCGGTAAATCCGCATTTTCCTTTTCGCCCGCCCTGCTTCTTGATTCTTCAAGCGTTTTACCGGCAAGCTCAATTTCAATCTGCTTATTGGTTTTGGCAACTTTTTTTGAAAAGATGCTCTTGTCAACGCCTGCCCAAAGGGACAATCTGCCGTCCTTACAGCCGCTGTCCTTAAGCTTATTCATCGCGTCTTTAATTAAATTCCTGCGATTTGCTTCATAGTCTTCAGCCTGAAACAGACCTTCGGCAATGGCGCTTATTCCGCCCTGGCGCAAAACGGTACGCTGTGCAGGGGTAAATGCGGCGATTATCGGATACACGGTTGAGGGATGATCCTCAAGTGTTTCGTCCGCTGCCAAATCAAGAATGTAATCGCCGAGTGTAAGCGTTTGGCTGTATTTTTCGCTCACACCGTTTTCGGGGCTTAGAAGGTCTGCATTTGTTTCTGCCTTCTCACCCTTTTTCTGATATACGATATTGTCAAGCAGTTCTTTATTTTTCAGCGCTTCGCAATATTCGGGGAAAAGGCAGTCGGTTCCCGCTTCTTCAAAGCTTTCAGCCGCATTTTCTTCTGTCATTCCCTCAAGCTCTTTATATCCAAGCGTTTCACCGTATTTATCATAAAGCTTTTTTGCTTCTGCGTAGGTGCTTGCAAAATCCTTAATCTCTTTAATGAATTCCTTTGCCGAGTCCTGATACCTTGCGTCGTAATAATTCTTTACGCCTGAATTAGATGTTTTATATGCAGCAGCAAGCTCGCTTGCTTTTGCGCGATCGACCCAGGTTTTATTATCTGCCGAATAATCGGAAACGGCAAGACAAAGCAGCTTGCTGATTTTACTGAGCACCATAGCGTTGCCGCGCTGCAGGAATTTTTCAAAGAAGGTCGAGTCGGCTTGGTTCAGCAGGTAGTTACCCAAAAGATTATCCTCAGCGCTGTGCGATTTATCCTCATCCACATAGATGAGATTGAGGGAGTCGCAAGCCAACAGAGCATTCGGGCTGCCGCTGTTATACTTTTCTCTGAAGTCGTTTACGAGAATCATAAACTGATTCGCTTCGTTTGAGAATTCCTTAACATGCTCGTCAAGGTACTGCTCGTAATTCATTTCCTGCCAATGAGAATTCCTCATATCAAGCAGAGTCAGGTCTGTTATGGCATCGTCAGGGTCCTCTGTGGTTTTATATCCCATATAAATTCCCATAGGCGCCGCATCACTGTTCATTGAAGGAACACCTTCATTGAGATTCGTATCACAGAATATAAAGCCTTCCTTTTCACAGGCTTTTTTCGCCTGGTCGGCGTTTCTGCCGTAGAATACTTTCACTTCGCTCATATAGAGCCTGCCGTCTTCGACATCCTGCTTTACCAGCGCCGCGGCTGCCGTCCACGGCTGGCCGCTGATCAACATACACGTTGCAAGCAGCAGCGAGAACACGCGTAAAAAAAGTTTATTCCGTCTCATTGTGCTCCTCCTTTCTCTGCTTTTTCTTATAAAACACAGCGCCTGCGATTGCGATCATGATGACCGCAATACCAACGACCATCGCCGTTTTTCCTTGATGGAAGGTCGAGGCGCGCAGCTCGGTGTTCAGATCCGCCGTATCGACAAGTTCGAGATGTCCGTAATCGGGAACAAAGTAATTCACCATCTGATAATCGCTGGTAAGGCCGTTTCCGATTTTCACGTCGCCGTTGCTCTCGCTGCGCAGATGGATTTCCGAGCCGGGGAAAAGACCGTGGTCGTAAATAAACGCACCGCTTTCAAGAACAAGATTATCCATTGAACCTGTTCCGTCATTGTTTCTGATAATTACTTTGCCGTAAACATCAACGGAGCCTGCGCTGTCAATATAGATACCGCCTGCAGTTTTGCCGGCAGTGTTGGAGGTTACAATGCAGTCTTCAAGATATAAATAGTTATTATCCAAATAAACTGCTCCGCCGTTGTCGTCAGCTCTGTTTTCAGCAAAATCACAGCCGATAAACCATGTGCCGTCGTCGGTATTGCTGTAAAACGCGCCGCCGTTATCTTCGGAATAATTGGACTCAAAGCGTACATTTTCCATATAGACCTTGCCTTCGTCCTGATAGAATCCGCCGCCGTCATCCTCTTCGGCACGGCAGGACTTAATGCTTCCGCCGACCCAGTTGGTTTCGCCGAGATCCTGATAAACGCCCGCGCCGAGATTTTCGTTTGTTTTGCAGGCAATAATATTCACATTTTCACAGTTCAGGGCGTTGCCGCTGTCTTCCATATAGATACCGCCGCCGTAGTCAAGCGCACGGCAATATCTGACAGTACAGTTTTTAAGGTTAGCCGTCGCGCTGCCGCTCATATAGATGGCGCCGCCCTCGTTTTGAGTAAAGCGCGCTTTATCCGTCCAACAGTTTGAAATAAGCGTTCCGTTAAGGTTTGCAATGCCGTTTCCTGTCAGTTTAATTGCGCCGCCCTTATCGGTAGTTCCGCCGTTATAGAGCGTGCCGCCCGTCATATTCAGCGTACCCTGACATTCAATTAAACCCGCGGTATTATCGCTTCGTCCGCCCTGAATGCTGCCGCCCGTAAAGTTTCCGTTACCGGGGCGTGACGGATTGGAGTCAACAATTGTCAGCGTTGCGCCGCCATTTATCTTAAAGACTTCGCCGTCATCGTCCGTCTTTTTCATACTGCGTATAATCGGATAGCCGTTTAAGTCAATCCTTACTTTCTTGTTTCCTTCAAGCGTCAACGGGCCGTCAAGCAGCCACGCGCTTTCAAGGCGGATGGTATATTCTTCGTTGCTCTTTCCTTTTTCCCAGGCTTGCTTACAGCTTGTAAAGGATTCAAGCCAGTTATCCTCTTTATCGTCGTAGTCAAAACCCACTTTGGAATTACCAGAATCGCCGAAGGTGATGTGCATATAATCGTCGCCCCATTTTGAGGAGATAAAGGGCCACGAACGGATGATCATTTCTCCGCTTTCGATCTCCTGACCGCTTCCGTTGATCCACATACGGGCTTTGAGTCCGTAATCGCGGAAGGTCAGACCGCCGCCGAAATCAGGAGTTACATATACGGCAACGGGGTTCGCCGCACCCAGATCGAAGGTATGTTCCTGCTTTTCACCAACGGCGTCAAGGTCATACCGGCTGACCTCCCAGGAATGTTCAACACCCGCGGTATCCACCAGCTTAACGGGAATTTCGGAGCTGTTACATCCCTCAGCTTCGTCAACGCATTCAAGCTAAAGCTTTACGTTGACCTTCATATCCTCGGGAACCTCGTCAAAGATTTTGAATACCGCGCGAAC
>JAFZTO010000049.1 GCA_017618795.1 Clostridia bacterium
CCGGACATCCGGGAGGGTCGCTCTCGATTTCCGATTTACTTGCGTATCTTTATTTTGAGGAGCTGAATGTTGACATAAACAGGCCGCGCTGGGAAAACCGCGACCGTCTTGTTCTTTCAAAGGGTCACTGTGCCCCGGGCCTTTACGCCGCGCTGGCAGCGAAAGGGTTCATACCGAAAGAGGATCTAAAAACGTTCCGTCAGATAGACAGTTATCTTCAGGGACACCCGGACATGAAGCATACTCCAGGCGTTGATATGACGTCAGGTTCTCTCGGCCTGGGGGTTTCCGCCGCGTGCGGAATGGCGCTTTCCGGCAAAATAAGGAGAAAGAGATACCGCGTTTACGCTATTCTCGGAGACGGCGAGTGCGAGGAAGGCCAGGTCTGGGAGGCCGCCATGTTCGCGGCAGCCAAAAAGCTGAACAACCTTTGCATATTTGTTGATTTCAACGGTCTTCAGATCGACGGACCGGTAACGGAAGTAAACGACCCCACTCCGCTCGACAAGAAATTCAAGGCCTTCAACTGGAACGTGATCAATATCGACGGACACGATTTCGAGCAGATCGACGCGGCAGTCAGGGCTGCAAAGCGTTCAAGAAAGCCTACTGCTGTGATCATGCACACGGTTAAGGGCAAGGGCGTCTCGTTTATGGAAAACAACGTCAAGTGGCACGGCTCGGCTCCAAACAAGGAACAGTACGAACAGGCGGTAGCCGAGATAAACGACTACATATCAAAGCTGTAAGGAGGACATTACAATGGCAGAGAAAATAGCTACCCGTGAAGCATACGGTTCCGCTCTCGCGGAATTCGGAGCAAAATACCGCAAACTGGTTGTCCTCGATGCAGATCTTGCCGAGGCTACCAAGACAGGCAAATTCAAAAAGGCTTTTCCCGACAGATTTTTCGACTGCGGGATTTCCGAGGGGAATATGGTCGCAGTGGCGGCTGGTCTTGCCACGACAGGGCTGATTCCGTTCGCAAGTTCGTTCGCGATGTTTACCGCCGGACGCGCGTTCGAGCAGATTCGCAACGCGATTGGTTATCCGCATCTCAACGTCAAGATAGGCGCGACCCACGCCGGGATAACCGTAGGCGAAGACGGAGCGACGCACCAGTGCCTTGAGGATATCGGCACTATGCGTACAATACCGGGAATGACGATCATCAACCCGTCCGATGCCGTAGAGGCCCGCGCGGCAGTTGAGGCGGCGATAAAGTACGTCGGGCCCTGCTATCTGCGCTTCGGACGCCTTGCCGTTCCGGTAATCAACGACGTTCAGGGATATAAGTTCAGACTCGGCAAAGGCGTTGTCCTTGCGGACGGTAAGGATGTGACCATCGTTGCAACAGGCATAATGGTGGCGATAGCCCTCGAGGCCCGCGAGCTTCTCAAGGCAGACGGTATCGACGCCGCGGTTATCAATATCCATACAATCAAGCCTCTTGACAGAGAGCTCATTCTTAAATACGCCGCTAAAACCGGCGCGATTGTAACCGCAGAGGAGCACAATATAATAGGCGGTCTCGGGTCTGCAGTTGCCGAAGCCACTTCCGAAGCACGTCCAGTACCGGTCGTCAGAGTTGGAGTTGAGGATGAATTCGGTTGCTCCGGAAAAGTTCCGCCGCTTCTTGAAAAGTACGGACTTACGTCAGCAAATATCGCTGAAAAGGCAAAAAAGTCGATCGGGCTTAAATAAAATCGTGCAAATTCCTGGCTGAGCCGGGAATTTGTCTTTTTGGGAATAGCTTGTAATTATATTTGAACATCAGATTAGAATGCCATGATAAAAAACAAACTTAACTGGACATTGTCACATACCTCAGATTGCGGGAAACGGCCGTCAGACTCTGTACCGGCTTTCCTACCCGAAGAAATTCAGCTTTCGTACGCCAGGGCAAAAGGGTATGCTCCATATACGTACGGAATGAATTTTAAACAGTTCGACTGGATGGAAAATGAGTATTTTGTTTATGAAGCCGAACTGGATTTTGCGGTTTCCGATCGTCAGCGTGCTTTTCTGCATTTCGGGTCGATAGATTACAGATACAGAATAACGGTCGGCGGAAGGCTGTTTGCGGACGGAGAAGGGATTTTCTCACCCGTTTATCTTGACGTTTCCAGCTTTTCAGGGCAAAAGACTATCGTGCAGGTCATAGTTTTCCCCGTCCCGTCACATAAGGGAGAAAAACCGGGCAGATCAGAGGCGCGTTATTCGTGCAAGCCTCCGGTCTCGTACGGATGGGACTGGCATCCGCGTCTGATTCCGTCGGGAATCATCGGTATATCCGAACTCATTATTGCAGATGAAGCTGACCCGCTTTCAATGGACTTATCATACAGGCTGTCGGACGATTATAAGAAGGCCTTGGTGTCGATTAGCGCGGAATCGTTTTCAGAAAATGGGACCTGTACCCTTACGGTTACAGACCCGGACGGAACAGAGATATACAGAAATAACATAAGGTACGGAGGCGGCGGAACGATTATCGTCATTGAATCGCCAAGCCTGTGGTACCCGCGGACTTACGGAGAGCAACCCTTATATACGTTTACTGTCATATCTCCGGAAAGCGGGAGCCTTATATCAAGAAAATTGGGTTTTCGCCGCTCAGAACTCGTTCGCAACTTCCGCGATGCCGAACGGTTTGAAAACGGTTTCCCGAAAACGAGCCTGCCGGCTCCCGCAACCCTGAAAATCAACGGAACGAAGGTGTTTGCCAAGGGCTCAAACTGGGTGAGCGCAGAGATTTTTCCCAGTCTGATTACAGACAGGCGGGTTGAAGAACTGCTGAAAATGGCGTATGAGGCCAATATTAATATTCTGCGCATATGGGGGGGTCAGTATATCTGCAGCGAACATTTTTATGATCTGTGCGATAGGTACGGTATCATGGTATGGCAGGAGTTCATGCTTTCGTGCAACGATTATCCCGATGACGAACAATATCTTAAGGTGCTCGAAAAGGAAGCTTCGTCGATAATCCGGCGTCTGCGGTCTCATCCTTCCGTTGTAATGTGGTCCGGAGGAAATGAACTGTTCAATTCATGGTCCGGGATGACGTGTCAGTCCCATCCGCTTCGTCTGCTTGACAAGCTTTGCTATGAACTTGATCCCGATACTCCGTTCAACATGACGTCCCCGGTACAGGGAATGGGACACGGAACGTATGTTAAGTGCACGGCGGACCGCAGTGGAGAGACGGTTGAGTTTCTGCAGCTGCTCAAAAAAACCGATTTCACCACATACACCGAGTTCGGCTGCAACGGCGGAGCAAAGCCGGAATATATCAAAAAGTACATAATGGATGACAGGAACTATTTCGATTGCCGTCCTGAAAACGAGGTCTGGAGAGCCCATCACGCCTTCGGTGCGTGGGGTGAAAGCAGGTGGCTTGGAAGGGAAGAAGTTGAATTCTTTTTCGGAAGTTATTCGGGCGTTGACGATTTGATGGAGAAGTCACTTTATCTCCAGAGCATGACGTATAAAGCCATGTTTGAGGAAATGCGCCGCAGATGGCCGGAATGCTCCATGGCTGTAAACTGGGATTTTAACGAGCCGTGGCCTTGCGCGGCAGGCAACAGCCTTATCAACTGGCCGTGCGTGCCAAAGGAAGCGTATTATTCTGTTAAAGAAGCCCTGCGACCGACTCTTTTATCTCTGTGTTTTGATAAAAACAGATGGAAGGCCGGAGAAGAGTTCACCGGGACTGTCTGGATGTTAAACGATTCTCCAGACAGCATTCCGGAAACAGAATGCGAGGCGATTGTCAGATATGGAGCTACCGAAATATCCCTCGGAAAAGTTAAAACTCCCGAATGTTCCGCGAGAAGCAACAGGGCAGGAGATGGGTTCTCGTTTGTTGTTCCCGCCGACATTACGGAGCGGTTTACTGTCTGTTTGAAATGCGCGGAGCACGGCGAATACAACTCGGAGTATCATTTTGTCTGCAGGAGTGACTGATGCGACGGCATTTTTCAGTCAAAAAACAAAAGGGCGTTGAGATGCGTTTCTCAATGCCCTTGCTTTCTTTAGGGTTTTTTGGTTGATTTACTATGATTTCCTGACTTTTGTCTTCTCAGATAACTGCAGTATGTTGGATTTTGACGGAGGTGTCGTCCCCTCTTCGAGGCATGCGGCCGAGCCGGCCGCGCAAGCGAGCCGGAGAGAGGATTCTATGTCAAGATCTTCAACAAATCCTTTTATAAACCCTGCGAGCGTTGCGTCGCCCGCGCCTATTGTTGAAACAGGTTTCATTTTCGGTACTGAAACTGTATATTTTCCGTGCTCGCCGGTATAGTATGCTCCCTTTCCACCGAGCGACAGCAGGATATTGCGCAAACCGGCGCTCTTTGCTTTTTCAGCCAACTGATACGGGTCTTCGTGACCGCTTTCGGAAAAAATCATAATTTCCTCTTCGTTCGGCTTTATGAGCCAAGGCGATATGTCAAGCAGCTCGTCGCGGCTGAAATAATTGCTGTCAAGCGCAACAAAATCGGATGCCTCGCTGAGGCGTTTGACAAATCCGACTGACTGCCCGCGACTTATGCCGCCGGGAAATTTGCCGGAACATACGACAATCGTGTCGCGGGTCACATCCTTAACGATTTCCTTAAGCACACAGTCCAAAAAATCAGGCGATACTGAAAAAGTGTTTGTGCATATTCTTGTTTCGTGCCCGTCGGAACGCACGGTAAAATTCTCGCGTACGCGCCCATCGACGTAAAAATCACGGTGCTGGATTCCTTCCGCATCAAGTTCTTTCGAAATACCGCCGCCGTTTTCTTTACCGACAAGGACGTATGAAGTGTTTTCCGTTCCAATCGCATGCAGAACCCGGGATACGTTGAGTCCCTTTCCGCCTATACAGCGATAAACGCCCTTTACGTGATTTTCTTTATGAAGCGCAAAACCGTCGGTGTCAAGAAAAACGTCGTACACGGGGTTCAGGCAGATTGTTATTATTTTCTTCATGTTTTTGTCTCCGGATATATAAAATATTATATCACATTTTTTACAAAAATCAAGATAAAAAGCAAAAGCAATGAAAATTTATTACTTTCCTTCCGGAAAGGTTGACAAACGGGAATAATTGTAGTATAATTTATACTGTGAGTTTTTATCATGAACAACGGAGGGCGGGAAATGAATGATGTAACAAGACGGATTCTTACTGTGTTTCTGACGCTGGCGCTTATTCTGCCGTTCGCTGCCTCGGTTACGGCAGAGGAAAGTGCGGAGATGAGGGTCAGGATCGACATTTTTAACAGCGAACCTGTTCCCGCGCTTATCGCAGAGGGTGAAACGATTTCACTGGGCGACACGTTTACGGTAAGGGTGAGCACAACGCTAAACCCGGGGATTCATTTCGGCACTCTGTATTTCGACGTCAGCGACAACGTCGAGCCTGTTTCCGCGACTTACGGCGGGCAGCCGGTTGAGTTTACCATGGCGTCGGTCGAACCGTCAGCCGGGTCATCAGTCGAACCGGGTGATCCGGAGTACAATTACGGCAACTACGGTATTATGATTATAGGGGATATGATCTGCGAGGAAACGTCCGATTATGCATCTATGACGTTCAGGGTTACGGGTCTTGACATTGCCGAAGTTAGTTTTTATCTCTTTCAGGCAATAACGGAAGACGGAATCTCTGTGACGCTGACACCCGACAGCGAAACATATATTCAGAGAAGAATAAATGCGGAAAAACCTTCGATTACCACGGAAACCCTGTCAGCGGCTGTTATGGGAATCGAATACTCCGACGCACTTGAATGCGATACCGACGATGAGTTCGTTGAATGGGAAATTGTCGGCGGTGCTTTACCCGGCGGACTATCACTGCAGAGCGACGGCACGATTACAGGAACGCCGACGGAGTATGGTGAATTTTCCTTTGACGTTTGCGCGTCGATACTCGGCAGGGATGACATGTCTGATACAAAAACGGTTACTCTGACGGTCTACGAAAAGCCACAAAAGCTGGAGCTTGTTGAGAATTCGCTCTTCGTGATAGAAGACGAAACAGCATATCTGCTGAACGTGGTCGAAAAAACTACCGTGGCGGACGCTGTCGCGCAGTTTGAGAACCCGTCGTTTATTAAGGCTTTCAATCAGAACGGAACGCTGCTTGCCAATACTGATATAATCGGGACTGGATGTACAATCTCCCTCATTGACGGCGAAACCGTGATGGATACCGTAACGGTTATCGTTCTGGGGGATGTTGACGGGAACGGGGAAATCGGGCCTACGGATTACCAGAGAATAAGATCCTATTTCCTCGGGAATTATATTATTGAAGGACCGAATTTAAAAGCAGCACATGTTTCAGGTTCGCAAGACGTTGGGCCGACCGATTATCAAAGGGTTAGATCGCACTTCCTCGGGAATTACGACATATACGCACATTAAGGTGAGAAGCAATGAAAAGAATAATTATTTTTGCACTAATAGTTTGCCTGGCAGTATCAACCGCATTTTGTGTATCGGCTGCTTCGAGTTTTACTGCCAAACTTGAGGGAAGTGAAATTGTATCAGCAGGACAAGTGCTGGCTTATGTATTTACCGTTGAGGATATTACCGTTGATGGCGGTATTCTTAATGGCGATTTTACTATTTCTTTTGATCCGAATGTTTTTGAATTTCAATCTGTTGACGCAGTCGAAATAGACCATTGGCAAATGAATAATAATACCAATAATGCCGCCTCAGGTTCAATCAGGCTTATACCTATGGACAGTGATGGAATTGGCGATAATGCAGTTGCAGTCACGGAGAGCGGGAGAATAAAATATAATATTCATCTCAAGGTTAAAGCGACAACGGAGAAAAATACAATAATAAAAGTCAGTTCTGGAATGGTTGCCGATAGCGAACTTAACAACATTTCAGATGGCACACTCGGTTCTCTGACAATTACCATAAAACAGAAACTTGCAACCCCTGATATTGTTTCGTTTGATAACGGAACGGCAAAATGGACGGCTGTAGAAAACGCAGGCGGCTATTCGATACAGATTTACAAGAACAATTCGGAATTTGGAGATGCAATACCGGTTGGAGCTGACGAAACCGAAAAGGACCTGTCGACTTATATGACGAAAAGCGGTAAATACACATTTACGGTTACCGCCGTCAACGGTTCTGCCGAATATGAGCCAAGCGACGAATCCACTCAAAGTCCCGAATATGTCAAGGTGGGCGACCTTGAAGCGCCGACTATCAGGCTTACGCCGGACAATGAAAACGGAGGGCTTAAATACCAGATTACTGATACAAATGAAAACGGAACGGTCAAGGAGTACAAAATAACCCTTTACGACGTTGACGGGACCGTGGTGAACACCTTCAGTACGCCTAATCTTGCTGGAACCATTCAGGAAGGAACGGTTACCGGAGGGATTCAGTATTCGGCATCCGTTCAGGCTATTGCGAAAGACGAAACCAACAACGACAGCGCCGAATCCGCGAGATCCGCAGCGGCAACGGCCGCTAAAAAGGTCGATACGATAGCGATAAGCACGCTCCCGACTCTGAGCTACACCGACGGGCAGAAGCTCGATCTGTCGGATATGGTTGTTGAGATAAAGTACGCCGACGGGACATCAGAAAAGGTTAAATTCGCCGATTTTGATTCCTACGGCATAACCTGTAACATGCAGAACGGGAAAAAGCTGACAACCTCCGATTCGGGATCCACGCTGACAGTCAGTTTCGGCGGAAAATCATCGAGCCAGAAAATTACAGTAACCTCCACCGAATGCAAGCACACCTCAACCCATAAAGTCAGACAGGAGCCGACGTGCGGAGATACAGGATACGAAAACGAAGTCTGCGACAAATGCGGAGCGGTAATCAGTTCGAGAACCCTGGAGGCGACCGGCAACCATTCATACGGACAGTGGGAAATCATTATCAATCCGACGTCTACGGTTAAAGGTCAGAAACAGCATTCCTGCTCCGTCTGCGGAAAAGTGGAAATCGAGGACATTCCGCCGCTCGGCACCGAATCGGCAGAACCGCTTCCTCCGGATACGGATATCGCGGACACGACCAGAAATCAGGGAGGCGTGATCGACAACAACACGTCTGACGGCGGCAAGAAGAATCTTGACGATCTCAGCAAGATATTCCTCATTATCGTTCTTGTTATATTCGGACTGATTATTCTGTTTATCATTCTCGGCATCCTTCTTGAAAACAGGCGAGCTCAGGCGCGCCGCAAGAAGAAAAAAAGAAGCGCTAACGCAACAAAAAGGCGCTGATCATAAAAAAGCCTGCCTGTAAAAAAGGCAGGTTTTTGTTTCAACTGTTTTTTGACTTAAGTTGTGCTTTTGCGGCTTTCTTCTCTTTTTTTGCTTCGAGACGGCGTATCTTTTTCGGAGACAGTTTTGAATCGATGTTCGGATCTTCAATTACAGCTTCGGGAGCGGAATCGAGTTTCCAGGGGTCGGAAAGCAGGCGTCTGAACATCTTGAATCCTGAGGCGTACGAGAAGCCGTCAGCGATACGTTCGTCCGTAACGACGGTGTAGTCGATATAATTCGCGCGTCTGGCGCTCCCGTCGGAAGTGATTTCGTATTCGTGACGCATCGCGCCGAAAGCTATGAAAACCGGAACGTTTCCAAAATCGTAAAGATGATGGTATATCGGAGGTATTCCCAGCGAGCCCATTGAGGTTATAAACATTGACCCGTGGAACGGGCTGACAAAAAGCAGCTTTTTCGGAAGGAGACCGAAATAATCCAGAGTTTTCAGTAGCCAGACGGCAAATTTTTTCAGCAGTCCCGGTATGTAGTTGACAATTCTTGCCGTGTTGTCGAAACCAGTGTCGCCCGGCGCGACTGCGTCGCTGTACACCTTCATGAATTTTTCGTACACGTCTTTTGCCGTATCGGTCGGATCAAAAACGACTTTTATGACCGTATCGGTGCTTTCGCGGTCGAATTTCGGTTTTACAGCCATATTGACCTGAATGGAATTGCGTGCGAAAACCTTCTGTCCGCTTATGAAACGGTTCAGATACGGCTTCTGCGACATTGTCCTTACATAAGCGGCTATCATCAAATGCAGAATACCGAAGTTCGTAAGCCCTTCATCGCGTTTTTCGCGAATGTATTTCTGCGCACTTGCCGTTTCAAATTTGTCGCTGAAGAAATTTGACGCAGTGTTGCGGTTGACCATTATGTACGGCGAAACCGTGTCGTACGGATCAAGTCCGCGCAGCCGCCATCCGTCCGAGCGGTCGCCTAATCTTCTTTTTCTCATGTGTTTTCTCCTTGCTGTTCGGTGATGATTTTGTATCGTGTGTTCGGATCGTCGGATGTGCGTGCGAGAATAACGTTGCCTTTGGTCAGATAATCAAACAGATGTGTCAGATGAGTGACGAAAATGTATTTAACGCTCAGTCTCGGCATATACCTGAGGATGTTGTAAATGCTTTTTGTTCCCTCCGCATAAGATGTGGTTTGAAACGTTTCGTTGAGCAGAAGCAAGGAATAAGGCCTGAAGCGTTCGATTATCCCGGAAATTTCCTGCGCTTCCTGATCAAAGCGTCCCTGCGCGTTTCCCCTGAGAAATTCTTCCTCTGCTGACGAAAAGTGCGAGAACAGTCCGTATCTAACCGACAGACGTCCGTTTTCAGCCAGAATCGGAAGCCCCGCCTGTGCAAACAGCTGCGCAGCGCCTGTCGCACGCAGGAAAACTGTTTTTCCCGAATCGGTCACTCCTTTGACAACCAGTCCGGCTTCATCCGAACGAAGGAAGAGGTCGTTGTCAACCGTTTCTTCGCCGTTCCCAGAGGAGAGCAGCAGCAGCTCGCGCATGCCGCGCAACTCGATGACGTCATCTGATGGAGGAAGAACTTCCGGATAGCACAGTGGTACATTCTGGTCACGCGCAGATCTTATGTACCGAAGCGCCGTGCCATAGAAGGCAAGCTCTTCTGAAATCCCGAAAAAACTCTCGTAAAGTCCGTTTATGATTTCAGTCATAAGGACGTCCATTGAGCGAAGTGCGGAATTCAGATACGAGACCGTGTTTGTATACGGGTCGTCTCCCGTCCCGGACAATTCTGACATTACAACCGATTTCGGCTGTTCTTTCTGTTTGAAAAACTTTAAAAGTCCTGCCGTTTCCTGCTTTTTCTCGGTTATTCCGGTTATTTCGCAAATTTCCGGGTACAGGTCGCCCTTCAGATTCACCAGTATTTCGAAATCAAAATCTTCTCTGCTGCCGTAGCGGAATTTCTGAGCTGTTTCGACTATGCGGTCAAGCGCTTTGTTTTCGGCCATATCGTTACACCAGTTTTTAACCGAAACAAGCCCCTCGGATTTAATGCCGTACTTTGAAA
>JAFZTO010000050.1 GCA_017618795.1 Clostridia bacterium
CTCCACTGAGTATTCGTCGCCGGGGCCCGCTGAGTCTATGAACGACTTCAGTTCGTCGAATGAAAACACGTCGGTCAGACTGCCGAGCCTGTAGGCGTGCTCGACCTTCTCGAATTTGTCGAGGGCCGCTCCTCCCACTCTTTTTGTAGGGGAGCCGGGGTCGTCGTATTCGGGATGAGCCGCCTCTAGATCCTGAAGCTCCCTGAAAAGACGGTCGTATTCGAAATCGGATATTTCCGGCGAATCATCCACATAGTATTTTTTTGCGTGATATTCGAGCATTTTTCTCAATTCTTTTATTTTTTCTTCAGTTTTGTCCATGTAACGGCCTTCATTTTCTATATACTAAATTTTCGCTTAACTGTTGACAATTGGGCTTTTTTCTGCTATAATAATTGTCTGTAATAATGATACCACATTTTTTGTGTTTTTTCAAGGGGGTAAGGCATATTATTCTTGTAATTGACCGCATTGAAGGCGATTTTTGCATCTGTACCGACGAAAACAGAGCAGAATACCGGTATAACACCGCCTTTTTTCCTGACGTACCATCGGAGGGGGCGGTTTACGATGTTGCGGGATGCACGGTCACGCGTATGCCGGAGCTTGAGAAAAAACGCAGAGAGAGAATTTCAGCACTGAAAAACAGGCTGAAAAAAAGAGGAGATTTGAAAATGAAGACAAAGGCAATCAGAATCTACGGCGCGAACGACATCCGCCTCGAGGAATTCGAGCTTCCGGAAATGGGTGAGGACGAGATACTTGCTGAGGTTATATCCGACAGCGTGTGTATGTCCACCCATAAGGCCGTTCTGCAGGGGCCGGCCCACAAGCGCGTCCCTGACGACTGCGCGGTCAATCCGACCATCATAGGACACGAATTCTGCGGCAGACTGCTTAAGGTCGGGTCGAAATGGGCTGACAAATATCACGTCGGAGACAAATTCGCAATTCAGCCCGCCATGAACTACAAGGGCTCGCTCAACGCTCCCGGTTATTCGTACAGATGGATAGGCGGCAATTCGCAGTACGTCGTGATCCCGAACGAGGTCATGGAATGCAACTGCCTGTTGCCGTACCACAGCGACGTGTATTTCTACGGTTCGCTTGCCGAGCCGATGTCCTGCATAGTCGGAGGCTACCACGTCTGCTACCATGCGAAAAACGGCGTTTACAAGCACGATATGGGTATTGTCGAGGGAGGCAATCTCATACTTATGGCCTCTGCAGGGCCGATGGGTCTCGGTGCGATCGATTATGCGATCCACTGCGACAGAAAGCCGTCTATGCTTGTCGTCACGGATATCGACAGCGTCAAGCTGGCAAGAGCGGCGTCCATCCTCACGCCAGAAGAGGCGGAGAAGAACGGCGTCAAGCTTGTTTACGTCAATACTAACGAAGTTGAAAATCCGCACGATTATCTCATGTCGCTTACGAACGGCAAGGGTTATAACGACTGCTTCGTGTTCGCTCCCGTCAAGGCGGTTGTTGAGCTTGCCGACAGCGTTCTGGGCTTTGACGGATGCATGAACTTCTTCGCGGGACCGACAAATCCCCAGTTCCAGGCTCTTTTCAACTTCTATAACGTCCATTACAGCTTCACGCACATTTGCGGCAATTCCGGAGGAAACACGGACGATATGATCGAGTCCCTTCACATGATGAGCAGCGGGGCCATCAACCCGGCGGCCATGATCACGCACATTGGCGGCCTTGACGCTGTTATCGATACGGTTATCAACCTCGACAAAATCCCCGGCGGGAAGAAGCTTATTTATAACCACATCTCCCTTCCGCTCACCTCGCTCAGCGAATTCGAGGAAAAGGGAAAGACCGATCCCATGTTCGCCGAGCTTGACAGGATAGTCAAGGCAAACAACGGTCTGTGGTGCGGTGAGGCCGAAAAGTATCTGCTTTCGCACGCGAAGGCTATCTGAGGTGACGGCATGGAGATTACAAACGAAATTCTGAACAAGGCGGCCGCACTTGCTCCGGTCATCAGGATGCTCGCGCTCGGAGACGGGCGCGGCATAGTGCGTTTTCTCGGTGACGTGGAAGCGCGCGGAAACAATGTGCTGACGCTTTCAGCGACCGATGACGAAACCGTAAAGGCAGAGTACGCTGCATTCAGGGAGAAGAACGGCGTGCCGGACTCTGTTTTTGCCGAAAGCGTCGGAGCTTTCAAACTTATCGACACCTCGTCGAGAACCGGCCGGCTTGCCGGTAAAATAACGATAGTTACAGGTGGAGCGCAGGGCTTCGGAAAGGGAATCGCCGAGGCCATGACGGAAGAGGGTGCGTACGTCGCGATTGCAGACATGAACTACGACGGGGCTTTAAAGACCGCGTCGGAGCTCAACGGCGCCATCGCAGTCAGAGCGAACGTGTCCGACGAACAGTCGGTCGCCGATATGGTACGCGATACCGTCCTTCAGTACGGCGGTCTTGATGTCTTTGTTAATAACGCAGGCATAGTCCGTGCGGGCTCTCTTGAGGAAATGACAAAGGCAAACTTCGAACTTGTGACTTCAGTCAATTACACGGCGTATTTCCTGTGCGTCAAATACGCGTCGGCAGTTATGAAGATTCAGCGCCGCATAGCCCCCGAAAAACTCTTTGATATAATTGAGATCAATTCCAAATCCGGTCTGGCCGGTTCCAACAAGAACTTCGCCTATGCGGGTTCGAAGTTCGGCGGAATAGGTCTGACCCAGAGCTTCGCCATGGAGCTCGCCCCATACGGCATTAAGGTCAACGCTGTATGCCCCGGCAATTTCCTGGAGGGGCCGCTGTGGACAGACCCGGAGAGGGGACTGCTCGTGCAGTATCTGAAGGCCGGGAAGGTCCCCGGCGCGAAGACCACCGCCGACGTTCTGAAATTCTACGAGAGCAAGGTGCCGCTCGGCAGAGGCTGCCGCACGTACGACGTGGCGCGCGCGATCTTCTATATCTGCGAACAGGATTACGAGACCGGGCAGGCCGTTCCCGTGACCGGCGGACAGGAAATGCTCAATTGAAGCGGCGTAACGAAACAATTCGCCGGAAGACGTGTTTCACGTTTCCCGGCGTTTTTTTGCTCTGTACGGCGTTTTTCTTTGATTGAGAGGATTTTTTTCGTAAAATCTCTTGACAAAACATACAAAAATGTTGTATAATATTATGAAACGTCATTGAAATTCATCAGCGAAAAGGAGTGACAGAGAGATGCTTAGAACATATCAGCCCAAGAAGCTTCACAGATCGAAAGAGCACGGGTTTATGAAAAGAATGAGCACTGCAAACGGCAGAAAAGTTCTTAAAAGAAGACGTGCCAAGGGAAGAGCCAGACTGACCCACTGAAAACGGCGCCGTGAAGGAATTTGCCATAAAGGAAAACCACCTGTTCGTCAAGACGTACGGCAAGGGTAAGCGATACTCGGGGAAAACGGTAGGCGTTTATGTGCTGAAGGACATTAAGGCGGGCAGACTAAAAAAAGAAAACCCGCAGAAGGAATACCTCAACCGTCTGGGCTTCTCCGCCTCGCCTAAGCTCGGAAACGCGGTGAAGCGCAACCGATGCAAAAGGATAATGAGGGCGGCTTACAGGGACATCCTGAAAAAATACGTGCTCAGGAAGGGAAACCTGATTGTGATTTCCGCACGGGCCGGCGCAGTCGAGGCAAAATCGTCGGAGATTTTCAGGGAACTTGAAAAGGCCTTTTCCGGACTTGGTCTTATTTCCGGCAAAATTGATTCGGTGTAACAGCGGAAAGGTGTATCCCGGTTAAGTCTGACCGGCGCGATACATCTTCGGTTCTTCAAAGGCGGCTTCGTATCCGCCTCTGAAACCCCGCGGGACAGAACGTCCCGTGCCGTGCCTGAATGACGGGGCAGAGCCCCTTGTTGAAAGATTCCGGCGGACCGCATGGCCCGCCGTTTTGGTGTAAAATGAAAAGGATTGCCATTTTTCTGATAAAAATCTACAGAAAAATAATCTCCCCTTTGAAGCCTCGTCCATGCTGCAGGTTTTATCCCACCTGCTCGCAGTACGCTATGGAAGCGTACAGGGAATGGGGTTTTATAAAGGGATCGGGGCTTGCCGCGTGGCGTATCCTGCGCTGCAACCCGTTTTGTCGGGGCGGTGTCGACTACGTTCCCAAGAGGACGCCCGTAAATGACGGCGGGATATATGATTTGCACCGCATGATGTCAGTTCAGAGGACATCGGAAAGGAAATAAAAACATTGTCATCGATTTTTGACGTGATCAGAATCCCGATAGGGTACCTGATCAGCTTTTGCTACAAAATAGTGCCGAACTATGCGATTGCCCTGCTGCTGTTCGCGCTTATAATGAAAATAGTGCTGTTTCCGCTCGGAATCAAACAGCAGAAAAACACCATAAAGCAGGCAAAACTCCGTCCGAAGGAGCAGGCGATACGCAATCATTACGCAAACGGCAATCAGCAGAAGATGAACGAGGAGCTGATGAAGCTGTACAAGGAGGAAAATTTCAGCCCGTACGGCGGATGCCTCCCCATGATCATACAACTCGTCATCGTGTTTGCGCTGTATCAGGTCGTTCTTAACCCGCTCCAGTACATCAGCCACGTAAGCAAGGACAGTGTCGCGAATATCAACTATCATATCTGCGAACTTTACAACGACGACGAAGCGGTCAGAGAAACCATCACTCAGACCGCGTCGCAGACCGCTCTGTCGCAGATCCAGTC
>JAFZTO010000051.1 GCA_017618795.1 Clostridia bacterium
CGTTTCTTTTTGGATTGTTTTTTATAATTCTTTCATTATGCCAAATGATACGGGGTATGGCCATTTTGAAAGATCGGGATTTAGAAACATTTGAGGTGGCCGGCAAAGTGGAAAAAATTGAGGAGGTTATATTCGGCACACGACATACTATCGGCAGAGATATCAGGACATCGGTTTATATCACTGTCAACGGAGAAAGATATTACTCAGTTTCTCTGCCGGGAATTTATGAGGGTGATTATGTAGAACTTGACGTTTTTACGAACAGTAAATTCGTTTCAAGATGTGAAAAGGTATCGGGCAATGAAAACGCACAAGTGGACTGTTCAGACTGAGGATGGAATTGTTTCCGTAGAATATTCACGCCGTTGGAATGATACAGAATATGCTTTGCTGGTAAACGGCAAAAAACATCACATGCAATCGCGTGAGGCTATTTACATAGATATAGATTATGAATTTAATGTTGGAAAGCATCTTTTTAATTTTGTTGCGGCGGGAATTAAATGCGATCTGGCAGTCGACGGAGTTTTTTTAAATAGCAAATTGCCTTATCAGAAACGTCGAAAAATGCCGATTCCCTCGTTGTTTATAATCATGTCGGAAATCATAATACTGCTTTTGGAATGGGTCTTGCCAATAGTACTTGTCCACAAAATTATTCTCTGGGCTATTCCATGTACTTTTCTCACGTGTTTGACAATAATGATGACAAATATGCTTGGCAAGGCACCATTTGCGCGCCCAAAAGATTATCTGCCAAGGCCGTTGACTGTAACATTTATTGAACTTGGTTTGCTTATAACAATGCTAATTTTTTTCTGCTGAATAAAGATTTAACCTTAGAGAATCGCTGAACAGATCAAAGTTTGTAGAAAAAATGAATGTGGCCTCGAAAGACTTTATTCCAGAAGGAAATGCGGAAATAATAACAATTATTCAATAATAATATCTGGGACCGAGTTAAAAAATGACACTTGGTGTATACTGGTCGTATGGATACAAGAGGAAGGAAAAGCAATCTTATTCCATCAAGTACCAAGCTCTCAATCGGACAGTTCTCCGATCACCCTTATGAGAACCAGCCTTTCCTGCGGTTCTCTTATGGGTGGTTCGGTTTTTGTCTTTTTCCTCCCGATCGGCTGGTTTTCTGATCATCCTTATGAGAACCAGCCTTTTTATTGGTGTTTCCCCGTTTTTTCTGTTTTTTTTAATATTTATACACCCTGCCCGGCGGGTTTGTCAAGCAATTGTTCCGTAGCGGGAGTTTTTTACCGAATTTTTTATTGACAACCCGGCGGAGTTATGATATAATATACATGGTTGTTACTTGTATAACAGCCGTGAAAGGGGTTCTGACATGCTGATAATCAACAATTTGACCAAGACGTTCGGCGAAAAGGTCGCCGTCGACAATCTGAGCCTGCACATAAGACCGGGTGAAATATATGGTTTCATCGGCCACAACGGCGCGGGCAAAACCACCACCCTGCGCTCGGTGGTCGGCATCCAGAGCTTTGACAGCGGCGAGATACTCATAGACGGAAAATCAATTAAGGAACAGCCGACCGAATGCAAAAAAATGCTTGCATACATACCCGACAATCCCGATCTTTACGATTTCATGACGGGAAACAAATATCTTAATTTCATATCTGACATTTTCGGCATCGACACCGGCGAGAGGAAAGATCTCATTCAGAAATATGCCGGCATCTTCGAACTGACGTCCGATCTCGGTCAGCCCATCGCCTCGTATTCTCACGGGATGAAGCAGAAGCTGGCTGTGATATCAGCGTGGATCCACAACCCGAAGCTCGTTATCATGGACGAGCCGTTCGTCGGACTCGATCCGAAATCCTCCCACACCCTGAAGGAGATGATGAGGGAGAAGTGCGACGGGGGAGGAGCGATATTCTTCTCCACCCACGTTCTGGAGGTTGCCGAAAAGCTGTGCGACAAGGTCGCGATAATCAGCCACGGCAAGCTCGTACGTTCAGGGACCATGGATGAGGTCCGCGGCGACGAAAGCCTTGAGCAGGTGTTCCTCGAGCTGGAGGCGGACAATGCTTAAGATTCTCATAAAAAAACAGATGGCGGAGCTTTTCCGGTCGTACGTTTACGACCCGAAAAGGAACAGGACAAGATCAAAGGCCGGTACGGTCGCCATGCTCGTTCTGTTCGGCTTCCTTATGATTGTCGTGATAGGCGGGATGTTCACCGCCATGTCGCTTGCCATCTGTCCGGCTCTCTACATGGCGGGAATGAACTGGCTGTATTTTGACCTGATCGGTCTGATAGCCGTTCTTATGGGAGTGCTCGGAAGCGTTTTCACGACATTTTCCAGCCTGTATCTGGCAAAGGACAACGATCTGCTGCTGTCCATGCCGATACCCGTGAAGTACATTGTCGCGGCGCGCTTGACTAGCGTGTATCTTATGGGCCTCCTCTATTCGGGCGTCGTGCTCATTCCGGCCGTGATCGTGTACTGGGCCACCACTCCGTTCAGCGTCATGTCCGTTGTCGGGTGCGTAGTATACGTGCTTGTCATTACTTTGTTGGTTTTTGTGCTTTCTTGCCTGCTTGGCTGGGTAGTTGCGAAAATAAGCGTAAAACTTAAAAACAAGAGCTTTATTACCGTCATTCTTTCACTCGCGTTTATAGCATTGTATTATGTTCTGTACTTCAATGCCCAGACGCTTATAGGGCAGCTGGTCGAAAATGCCGCCGTTTACGGCGAAAAGATCAAAGGCGCGGCGTATCCCGTGTATCTGTTTGGCAGAATAGGCGAGGGATACTGGCCTTCTCTTCTGATTTTCGCGGTCTTTACCGCTTTGCTTCTTGCGATTATGTGGATAATTCTGAAAAGGACCTTCCTTTCCATCGCCATTTCAACTTCTGCGGTATCGAAGAAGAAAACTGACTTGAGACAGGTCAGTCGGAAGAGTGTGTTTTCCGCTTTGCTCGGAAAAGAGTTCTCGAAATTCGTTTCAAGCCCGAATTATATGCTAAACTGCGGACTTGGATCGGTAATGCTTCCGGCGCTCGGAATACTCGCGCTGATAAAGGGCAGGGATCTTGCGGATCTCATTTACTCGGGAGAAGTTCAGATGAGCATAGGAACCGTGGCGGTGCTTGTGATCACAGGTATTTGTTGGATAATGTCGGCAATAGACACCACGGCGCCGTCCGTTTCTCTTGAGGGCAGGACGCTGTGGGTGCTGCAGTCGCTTCCCGTCAACCCGAAATCGGTACTTGACGCCAAGATATCTATGCAGCTGATACTGACGTTTCCTCCGCTTGTTTTCTGCTCTGCCTGCTGCGTGGCGGTCATGCGCCCCGGATGGGCTCTTTCACTTCTGATTTTCGCGCTTCCAGCCGCATTCGCACTGCTTCTGGCGGTATTCGGAACATGGATAGGCCTGAAATCCCCCAATCTTAACTGGACAAACGAAATATATCCGATAAAACAGAGTCTCCCCGTTTTTTTCTCGATGTTCGGCGGATGGATCTGTGCCGGAATAATCCCGCTTGTAAGCCTCCTGCTACTCAGGAACGTCATGAGCTGCGAGCTCAGCCTGCTGATGCTTCTGTGCGTCATCCTGCTCACTGCGGCGTTTCTGTATGCGCATCTGGCAAATAAAGGCGCGGAAACGTTTTCAAAGCTTTAAGGGAACGCCGCTTTTGCCCGTTTCACGGGCGAAGCTGTGACAAAATGAACAGTTAGACGGTTATTCAAAAGCAAACGGAAAGGGGAATAATGAACGAAGAGCTTCATATAAGCGAATCACAACATGGCGCATTGGAACACTACTCCTATTCGGAACATAATTCCGAAACGCGCGCTGACGACACTCAGAACTACATATCCGAATACAACTCCCCCGAGTTTCAGTCCTATGAAGAAAGCGGTTCTCCACGCAGGCTTCCAAGGCACAGCGCGGTTCTGAGAAACAACCGCAACCGTCTCGGAAGGCTTCTCGGAATGCTTGCCGCAATCGCCGGTCCGGCCATCGCGGTTATTCTGGTTTTGACGACCACTGTGTTTGTAGACGTATCCGGATACCGTTCGTTCCCCGAACGGCTTGAAATAGACCTGAACCTCTATTCGTCGTCAGACAGGACCGAGTTCAGCGCGACCCTTTCCGACAGGAACGGGGCGCAGGTCGGGAGCGCCGTTATTGACCGCGAAAACCCGGCACTCACGTTCGAGGGTCTCACCCCGGGACAGATCTACTATCTCGATGTGTCTGCGGACGGAGAAATCAGGCTGAGCCTAAACTATCTGCTGCCGGAGGCAGAGACAGAGGAACCGCAGTTTGTTCCTGCGGAGATTTCATCTCTATCATGTTCGAGCGGTCTGACGTCCGTCAGGGCGGTGTTTTCCGTTGTAAATCCCGCCGAAAACGCAATTACTGCAAAGCTCGACGGAGAAGATTTTGGGTTTGAGACGGACGGTGAACGGATAACCGCGGATATTACAGGCCTTGAGGAAAACTCGTCCCATACGCTTGAATTCTACGATGAGGACGGGAGTCTGATTCTTTCTTATCCGTTCTCTACACGCAAAAGGGCAAAGGCGGCCGTAAGCCTGTTGTCCGAAAACGTAGGAGTGGACAGCGTCTCCCTTGAATTTGAAATAACCAATCCCGACGGAAATGAGATCTCCGTTTATTACGACGGGGAGGAATACGCCGCGTCCGTCACGGAAAACCCGTATACGGCAACGTTTAACGGCCTTACAATCGGTGAAGAGCACGAAATCGAATTCCGTGATCAGGACGGTTCGGTTATCATGACGCACTCGTTCAGCGCTCGTGAAAGGAAGCCGGCAAACGTGGTTATTACAGGACTTGCGGGCGGCTTCAGTACCGTCACGGTTTCTCTCGAGGTCGACAATCCGGATAATAATCAGCTTGAGCTCCGAATAAACGGGCAGGCGGCTGAAATCGACTTTGAAGCAGAAGAGCCTTACGCGGTCATTACCGGACTTGATCCGAGGACGGATTACACGGTTTCGGTCACTGACCTTTCAAGGGGCGAGGAACTGGTCTCGCAGAGCGTTGCCACCTCAACTTCGCTCACGTGGTCGCAGGACCGTTCCGGAAACACGACATTTACGCTGACCGACGAGTTCATAGCCGAGCATCCCGACGTCTCGCTCACACTTACGGACAGCCTTGGAGTAAATATTCCTGTCACGTCCCTGAACGGCAGTACAGGATTCAGGGCAACGGCCGAGAAGCTGATCTACACCGACACGTATTCGGTGGAGCTGACTCTGCCGGACGGCTCCTCCGCCGACAGTCTGAGTGCCGGTCTTACTCTTAAGGCGCGTCCGGTGTTCGAACTGAAATTTTTCGACAATCAGCCCGCCACTCTCAAAGAGGCAAAATCAGATGAATATCACACCAGTTACACCTCCGACTCGCGCCTGGGATTCAGGCTGAAATCCGGATATCTTCCGGTGCAGGAACCCGATTACGGTGCTGTCACAGACAAGAAATATACATGGGCGGCGGTGATCGTAAAGAACAGTTCCGGGAAAGCGAAGAGCGTCTGCGTGGGGTATTACGGCGAAACCGATATAATCTCCACGTCTTCGGAATACAGAGGTTTCTACGGCGGCAGTACTCTTGATGATGCGGACGGAATGCTTCCGAAAGGCAGCTATACGGCGGCGTATTATCTCCTTGACGGTTACACCGTCACTCAGATGGAGGATCTTATCTGGGGAACCGGCACCACAGAACCGACGCCGGAGCAGATTGCCGATCCGTTCCTTAAAAAAGGCAGACAGATATCTTCTTCCGTGAGCTTTACGGTTAAAAATCCCACTCCCATGGCCTGGGGAAGCCTTTACAAATATTCCGACACGGTGGATCTCGGCAACGGAAGCTACAGTTTCTATTTCGAATATTCGTTTAGCGGAATGGATACAGGATTTACAGGATACATTGCTTTAGTATCCGCGTCAGATACTTCAATCGCGCTAAACGATCCTATTATAATAGGATCTGACGAAATATTCGGAGAAAGAGTAGCCAGATACACGGTGCAGGCCTCCGGGCCGGTTTATATAATCCTATATCAAAAGGAACTCAAACCGGCAAACTATCTTTGCGTTATTTACGACGATCTGTCGTAATCCGGTCGAAAAAATCATTTCCACAGACAGAAAGGGAAAGCCATGATAAATTTTAAAGAAAAATCAGAAAAAACGCAGAAGGTCGTCGGAATCGTCTTTACGGTGCTTCTGCTGTGCCTTGCCGCCGCATACTTTGTTCTGCTTATAATTGGCCCGAGAATCTTCGGAGCAGACAGTGTCATATACCGCAGCATAAATCCATTCAGCGGTGCGGGCGACTGTATAAAGTGGATAAGAGTGCTGAGCTACGCGTTCTTCTTTATTACAATCGGCTATGTGCTCAGACTTGTTATTTGCTGGGCCATGACCTTTGTGAAAAAAGGTAAGGCGATACTCAATCTTGTCAGTTCATTTATCAAGTACCTCTCTGTGCTGGTGTTTGTGTTTGCCTCGCTCCGCACCTTCAATGTCGATACCGGAACGCTGCTTGCCGGCATCGGAATCCTGTCTCTTATCGTAGGTCTCGGCGCCCAGCCGCTTATCGAAGACATCATTTCGGGCCTGTTCATAGTGTTTGAGAACGTGTTCGACGTTGGCGACATCATAATCGTCGACGGCTTCCGCGGGACGGTGCGCGACATAGGCATACGCACGACGCGTTTCGAGGACACGAGCGGCAACTTCAAGATTATGAACAACTCGGATCTGCGCACGGTCATTAACCTCACAGATCATCTGACGCTTGTGCCATGCGTTGTGCAGATCGAGTACGGAGAGTCCATAGAGAGAGTGGAGGCCGTCATCAACGATCATATTAAGGAAGTCGGCGAGGCGATTCCTGACATCATCGAGGGACCGTTCTACAAGGGCGTTTCCGAGCTTGGCGCCTCCGGCGTCTCGCTCAAATTCGTGGCGAGGTGCGAGGAGGACTGCCGCTTCCAGGTCGAAAGGGATATGAACCGCCAGTTCAAACTTCTTTTTGACGCGCACAACATAAACATTCCGTTCACTCAGGTCGTCATTCACCAGCCGACGGTTTTCAGCGAGCCGGATATTTCGGACAGGATAAAGTCGCAGGACCTTATCCAGCAGCAGCGTGAAAACGAAGCCGACTCTTCCGACAACGACTATCATTCCTGATTTTAAAAGGCTGGCAGCATCTGTTCTGCCTCTCTTGATTTTGAAAATTAAAAAAGCCACACACGTGTATCGGGTGCGGCTTTTTATATTTTCATGACGCAAATTGCTTTTAAGCATCACATTTGGAATATATTACAATATTATGACGCGAAATTACAATATAAAAGCAAAAAAATGATGTATAATTATTGCATGTGAGGCGACCTTTTGCGCAACTTTCCCGGCGTTGTCTTCATATACTTCATCATGATGTGAGTCATGTGAGACGTATCGAAGAAGCCACAGTCGACCGCGATTCCGCTTATGGACTCCTCGGTCGTTTCAATAAGATGCTTGGCTTTTTCAAGCCGCTTGCGGACTATATATTCCTTGGGCGTCTGTGAAGTGAACATTCCGAACACACGGTAGAGCGTACTTTTTGAAACGCAGAGCGCTTCCGCGAGCGAACATGCGTCAAGCTTTTCGGAGCAGTCCGATTCGATAATTTCAAGAGCCTTTGTGAACACCTCTTCGTATGCTCTGTTCCTTGCCGGCGCAGGACTGTCCGGGGAACCGTCGCTACATATCTGCGTTATTCGGGCGATAAGAGCAAGTGTTCCCGCATGAATGAACAGTATATCGTTCACGCTTATGTCCGGGACTATAGATACCATGGCCGTGTCCTCGATTATCCTGTATACGGAGTCGAAGTTTTCACCGCTTAAGTGGAGAAATCCGGACAGGCCGAAGGCCTTGCGCATTTGCGGTTTGATATTGAACAGATTGAAAAACCCGGGCAGATCGGTAAAGAATCTTTCGTTATCCTTTATGAAATCCTCGAGGATTATTATGTGGTAGACGCACAGGTCGCCTGAACTGACGTACCCGTGTCTGAATCCCGGGGGGATCACAAAAAAATCGCCTTTGCCGACGATATATCGTTTGCCTTCGTAGTAATGGGCGCCCTGCCCGCTCAGGACAAAATTCAGTTCGTAATAATTGTCGTGCGCATGCATTCCGATATTGTAGTCGTTGAATATCAGGTGACTTACCATGAGCTTGCCGGGCCAGCGCTTTTCGATCTCCTCCCACGGAGCGTTTCTGTAGATGGGAAGTTTGTCCGGATAGATCATTTTTACCTCGTTTTACAGCGGTTGTATTGTAATATTTTATCACAAAAAAGGAGAATAATCAAGTGCTGCGATGAAAATCATATCATTTTTGCTTGTTTTTGTTGCCGTAATAAGCGTTTTTGCCGCATGCAGAAAACCGGAGGAGAACAATCCGCCGCCTGATACAAAAAAGGTGTACGACGTCAGTCTTCCGGACAAAACCTACGGCGGATATGAGTTCAGGGTGCTGTGCAGGCCGGAAGGCGGAACGGCGACCACCGTCTGGAAGGACGATCTGTTCGCAGAGGACACGGAGACGCGTGTCGGGAGCGCGGTCATTAAACGCAACGCCTGGGTGACCGACACTCTTGACGTAAAGCTGACCTATACGCTGTCGTCCAACAGCAACATGGAAACCGACGCAATACCGTCCATCATGTCCGGACTTGACGATTACGACCTGATAATGCCGCACGGGCGCTCCGCGACAACATACGCGGACTCCGGCTATCTGACCGACTGGAACGATTTGCCGTGGGTGGACCTCGACAAGCCGTGGTGGGACCAGGACGCCAAAGACACTTTCTCGATAAACCACAAACTGTATATAATGAACGGCGACATAAGCTGGATGTCGGTCGGGTACACTTTCGCGATGTACTTCAACAAGGATCTTATGGACGATCTCGGGATCGAATACCCGTACGGGCTTGTGGACAGCGGCGAATGGACTTTCGAAAAATTCGCTGCAATGGCAAGGCAGGGAACAAGGGATCTGGACGGCGACGGAAACATTGTCGCCGGCTCCGACAGATTCGGTTATTCGACCCACGAGCACGGCGCGTCGTTTCAGGTCATGTTCTCGTCGGGCTCAAGGCTGATACTCAAGGACGGCGACGATCTGCCGTACTGCCCGGGGGTCAACACGCTGGCGGAAAGCAGCTACGAGAAGTTTTACGCTCTCATCGATTCTCAGGACGGGTTCATGTACTTCAACACAAAGCCTCAGTTCTCTGTGTCAAGCAAAAATCAGGAATGCCTGTTCTGGGACACGTACGTAAACGGCCTTCAGGAGATGGGCGACTACGATTACGAGTACGGCATTGTGCCTTGGCCGAACTTTCAGGAGGGTACAGACGGGTATTCATGCCACGTTTCTGTTTACGTTCACGAATTTGTTGTCCCCAACACCATAAATGACGCCGACAAAATAAGCGCGATAATAGAGGCGCTCTGCTACGGAGGCTACAGGTACGTTATAGACGAATACTACGAGCAGACGCTGCAGTTCCAGAAAACGCGCGACGACGAATCGATAAATATGATAAAACTTATCAGGGATTCGCGCGCGTACGATCTCGGATTTTTCGAGATCTCGCTTGAACCGCTTTCAAGTCTCGGGAATACGCTCGCCAATCTTTCAACCCACAACATGACGACCTTCTTCAACAAATACGAAGGCCAGATAAACCAGAAAATAGACAAACTGATCGGTTTTTACATTGACTGATCTGAAATAAAACATTCCACAGGAGGAATAAAAAATGAAGATGAAAAAAATCATCGCTTTTGCCGTCACGGCACTGATGCTTCTGTCACTGCTGCCGTTTGCGGCGTTCGCGGACGAGGACGTAGCCGCCCCTGTCGCGTGGTATGATTTCGAGGATGCGGAGAACCTCGGCAAAGACAAGTCCGGCAACGGCAACGATCTGCTGGTAATGGGGCAGCCGGAGCAGGACGATTCGGGCGCTACGGGAAAGGGAGTCTTTCTTGACGGCGTGAGTTCGCTCTACGCAAAGGAGAACGGCGACAAAATGGACTTCTTCGATCTCCTTGCCAAAAACGGCAAAGAAATCACCATTGCGTTCTGGGTACAGCACGAAACCAGCGACTACGACAACTTTGACACCGCAACATGGAGACGGATTGTCTCGAACGGGCACGACGGCGGAGCGGTGCAGGACGACACCGGCACTGCTTTCGGCGGATTCACGATCATAGATCTCGCTGACAACTACATTATTCCCAACGCCGTTATCACGTACATGATGAACGACAGCGGCTCGTCGCACGGACAGATCAATCCCGGCACAAACTATCCGTACAGAGAGGGGCAGTGGGAATTCATGACCTACACCCTCAATATTGAAACGGGAGAAATCGACTACAGGTTAAACGGCGTTTCGATACTTGAGGATTACCAGAAAAAGGGCAACGTCGGCAGCGGCATGAGACTTTACAACACCGCGCGGCCGTTCTCGATAGGCGGCAACACCTTCTACGACGCAGAATCCGGGCAGATGGCTCCGAACCATATGTTCACCGGCTCTCTTGACGAGGTCATGATTTTCGACAAAGTGCTCACAGACGCGGAAATCGCCTATTACATGGAACTGACCGGCAAGGACGTTGAGGTCGTGACAGAGCCTCCGGCAACGAATCCCCCCGCGACCGAACCCGGAACTGACAAGCCGAAGGACACGAAAAAAACCGACGAGACCCAGAAGCCAGTCGATACAAAGGACGCTGGAACCAAGCCGGCTGACAGTGAAAAGGTCAGCGAAGGCCTTCCGACAGGCGCCATGATCGGTATAATTGCGGCTGCGGTCGTAATAGTCGCCGCGGCCATAGCGATTATCTTGAAAAAGAAAAAATAAATCCTAAAAGGAGAAAAACAAAATGAAAAAATTAATGACACTTGCCGTTGTAATAGTTCTGACGGTATCTATGGTATTTGCGTCGAATGCCTTTCAGTGGGACGACATAGACGCGGTTGAGGGCGATCACCTATGGTTCTTTGTCGGGAACGCCGCTTTCTGGAGCTGGGACGGACTGTTCCAGGCCGGGTTGCAGTACGGCAGCGCCGACGGCACAAGCCTTAAGCTTCCCGCTTTCACCGGCGACTACGCGGCGGGGCAGATGCTGAGCTGCTATTACAACCAGTACAAAGACGACGGCACCGGATGGCCGGCGTCGCTTGACATCGCCACGAAAACCTACCGCGTATACGTTATCGAATACAAATCGGCAAGTCCCGTAACGCTCAGATGGTATTTTGAATATGCGAAACAGACCGGCGAGTTCAATACCGCCGCCGACTTTGAATTCCCCGCCTCAGCCGATTGGTCTTTCGGATATGTTGCCATACCCGACACGGTGGAAAAGGTTGACAGGGTGCTTCTTACCCGTCTTGACCTTGCAAAGGCGGAATCCGACGTTGAGATAAAGCGTATGGGGTTCTTTAAAACCGAGGACGCGGCCAGGACGTATCTGAACGACGTTCAGCAGTCCGGAGATGAGCCCGCGGTTCAGACTGCTGATTACACAGGCGTTGCCGTCATAGTTCTTGCGGCATGCGCGGCGGCAGTCGTTCTTTCGAAAAAGAAATAGGAACGCAATGTGTTTTGCCCGCCTGTTTGATTCACGGGCGGGCAAAACGGTATTATTTTACAGAATGAAAATATTCAGAACGCTGTGCATCGCATCAGTGTTATTTGCTATGCTTACAATGCTTTCATGCAAAACAAATCATAATGCCCCTCCGGCCGATACGCCGACAGCTGACACTTCCGCGTCCCCGGCCGGAACGGAACACGTGTTCAGACTCGGTGCATACGTATGGTACGGTTTTTCATATACCGGAAGCCATTATACCGACAGACTCTACAGCGAATTCGCGGGCAGGGAACCCGAATGGGGCTGGACCGAAAGAAGCAATGAAAATATGGCGTACCAGATAAAGATCGCGAAGGAGTACGGTCTGACGTTCTTTGCCTTCGACTGGTATTACGGCAATCCACGGCTGAACAACGCGGTCACTGATTTTCTGCGTGCCGAAGGACACGACGATTTCAGCTTCTGTCTGATGGTCGCAAATCACGAAGGGGCGCGCATAACCCGCGACAACTGGCAGGACGCGTGCATGACCTTCAAAAACTATATGTCAAGAAAAAGCGCTCTGAAGGTAGACGGCAAGCCGGTCATAATCTTCTACGACATATACAACCTGATCGCCGACCTCGGCGGGGTCGACGGTGTCAGGGAATGCTTTGATTATCTGCGCGGACAGTTTGATAACGGCGCGTACATAATGGGTTGCGAATGTCCATACGGCACTCCGTCGACCGGGGCGATAGACAGCAATTTCGAGGGTTTTTCAGCCGACGCGCTCAAAAAAAGGCTGGAAAACGACCGCAAATGCGGTTTTGACGCGCTGACGGGCTACAATTACAGGAGATATTCGCCGGTAAACGGTTCGTACGAGCTTGCTTACACGACGATGACCTTGCATCATGAAAAGGCCTGGAACGCGATGGCGAAATATACCGATCTTGCGTACGCTCCGTGCATTCTTTCCGGCTGGGACTGCAGACCGTGGGAGACCGACTGGCCCGGCAACACCACCGGCTACAGATCGTGTTACGGAACGGGCAGAAACGCCGGCGATTTCCGCGATCACATAATCAATGCCTACAAATGGCTTCTTGCGAATCCGGAGCAGAACGCCGGGAACCTGGGCCTTATATACGCATGGGACGAAGTGTGCGAGGGCGGTTTCCTTATCCCGACCAAAGGCGAGGGATATGAGATGCTGAACGGTGTGAAACAGGCCGTGGAAACGATAGACCGGGGAGAGATCAGATAAAATGAATGAATCGGCATATCAGATAATCATTGCTCTCCTTGCCGGGGCGATTGTTATCGGCGCTGTTCTGTGCTGGTATTTCGTGTCTGGCAGAACCGCGTCTCTGAACAACAGGATAGCGGAACTTGAAAAACTGCTTGCGGAGAAACAGGATCCGGAAAACGCGGGTGACGCAGAAAAAGACGGTGAGACCGTTTTCAGATATCTGGCCATCGGAAACAGCATTACGTGGCACGTAAAGTGCGATTACTGGTGGAACGAGTGCGGAATGGCCGCTTCAGTTGCCGAAAAGGATTATGTTCACGTAGTTGCGGGAAATCTGGAAGAAAAACACGGCAGGGTGGAATTTGCCGCATACAATTTTTCAAAATGGGAGATAACTCCGAACGACAGATTTCAGACCCTGCAGCTTATCGACGATCTTCTGAAGCCGGATTTAAATCTGATTACCGTTCAGCTCAGCGAAAACGTTACGGAAAAAGCCACTCTGGAGGAAGATTTCAGGGAGCTTGTAAACTACATCAAGAACAGGTGTCCCGACGCGGATATAGTTGTTGTCGATGATTATTATTTTCCGGAATACGGCGCCATGAAGAAAAGGGTCGCGGAGGAATGCGGCGTGAAATTTGCAGACCTTTCCGCCATACGCGGGAACGCGGAATACAAGGTCGGTATGGGAACGACAGTTTACGCCTCCGACGGCACGCCGCATAAAATAGAGCATCTCGGGGTCTCGGGTCATCCCGGAGACAAAGGGATGGAATACATAGCAAACGCAATTATCGGATGTCTTGCCGGCTGATTTTACGGATATACTGCCGTTAATCAGAAGACAGAACGAGTCTTTAGCCGGGACGTTTTTGTTTCGGAAAAGAGCAAAAAGAATAAAACATTTTTGAGGAAAACAGGCGGGAACAGGAAATGCTCAGAGAATTTTACAACACTTACGCCAACTATTTTGATCTCGCGGTCGACATCGGCAGGGAAACAGGCCTTTTTGACTGCATAAGAGAAAAATACGGACGTTTCGCCCGTGACGTTGCGCTGGTTTTTGAAAGCGCGTCCGGTGGAACAGTCAGTAAAAACGCATATAACAAACGGGAATATTTCTGGGAGCAGACTCCGCACGAGCCGCAGACGAAAATTACGGAGAGACTGAGCGACGGTCCGGATGACATGCCCGGAACAGTCGATATAATCTATATCGTTAAAAGGGACAGAATAACCGTAGAGGCAAAGGGGTTGCCGGACGGGATGACACCGGTATTTAACGGATACGCTTCGTACGGAGAAGGAGACGACTGCATGGCGGTTTGCCTTGACAGGGACGTAAGCGAAGACGACTTCCGTTCAGCGTACGGTCCCGCCGTCAGTTCAAAGGACGATACGCTTTTCGACCGTAAAACCGATTCTGCGGTAACTTTAAACGGGAGATCCGGAAGAAAGCTGGGATACAGCTGGGAAAAGCTTTGCTTCACGTTCGAGACCCGCGGGACCCTTGAACTGGTTTTTGAGGACAGAATATTTGAGACGCGTTTCAGAACCGTATACAATCCGATTAATAAGAACAACACATTTCCGTCACCTCCCTGCGGCTGGATGACATGGTACGCGGTCATGTTCGACGCCTGCGAAAAAGCGGTGCTGGACAACGCGAGGTGGCAGAGGGACAATCTGCGCGATTACGGCGCGAACACGGTCTGGGTCGACTGGGAATGGTATCACTGCAGATTCAACAACGAGGATGCACCGGAGAACATAGGCTTTTTCTCCCCCGACCCGGTCAGATATCCGCACGGGCTGAAATATGTTTCAGACAAAATAAAGGAGATGGGCTTTGTTCCCGCGCTGTGGGTCGGGCCGACCTCCGAGCCCGCGATGACCGACACGGTGAAGGAATTTATTGATTCGGTCTGCGCGGACAGGGTCGACTGGTGCGGAAGATATTTCTTCGACATAACCGACGAACGTATATGCGACGGACTCATTCCCAGGGCGTTTGAAAAGGTTAGGGAATGGGGATATGAGGCTCTTAAATGGGACTGCCTTCCGATAACCCTTGCTTACGCCGATCAGTTCCACGACGGACTGAAGCACCCCGGGATGACTTCGGTAGAAGCGCTGCGCGCACTGTGCAGAAAGGCCCGCGAAACCGTCGGCAAGGATTTTTATATGCTCTCATGCGCCGGAGTGAATGACAGAGAGGTTATGATGGCGTCCGATATTTTCGACGCCGCAAGGATAGGAAACGATATTTTCGCGTGGCGCGAATTCGTAACCGACTTCGTTGAAAGGATAGAAAGATTCTATTCGTACCACAATACCGTGCTTTACTGCGATCCCGACAACGTGGTTATAAGGCCGGAGTTCAACAGTATGGATCAGGCAAAATCGCGCGTTTCCGCGGTTTCGCTTCTTGGTCTGCCTGTTACGCTCGGCGACAATCTGCCGGATCTGCCGGAGGAGAGGGTAGAACTGCTTCGCCGTATACTGCCGGCGCTGAACATTCATCCCAAGGATATCAGGGAGGGAAGGCACAACGGCGAGAGGTTCCTGATTAACCTTGCTGTAAACACGCCGTTCGATCAATGGAACGTTGTGGATCTGCTCAACCTTCTGGAGACGGAGAAAACATTCGAGATCGATATTTGCTCCGACCTCGGGCTTGAGCACGGAGAATACGTTGCCTTCGATTTCTGGGAGAAAAGGCCGGTTGAAATTAGGGACGGGAAGATAAAAGTCACGCTGAGCGGCATGTCGTCGCTTGTTATGTCGGTGCATAAAAAGGAGAACAGGCCGCAGGTAGTGTCGACTTCGCGTCACGTGACGCAGGGCGCGCTTGAACTGAAGGACGTGAGATGGGATCATGCGTTAAACAGACTTTCCGGGGTGTCAAACGTCGTAAAGGGCGACAACTACTCGGTGTATGTTTACGTTCCGGACGGCTGGAAGCCGAAGAACGCGGAGATCACGGGCAATATCGCTGTAATAAAACCCGATACATCGGAAAACGCGGACGTCGAGTGGTCGGTTGAATTTGAACGCTGAAATATAAAAATCACCCCGTAATTTTGGGGTGATTTTCGATATTCAGATAAGCACCTTTGACAGAAATTCCTGCGAACGCGGGTTTTTCGGATTGGAGAAAAATTCCTTCGGAGTGTTTTCCTCGGCGATAACGCCGCCGTCCATGAACAGTATTCGGGAACCGACTTCCTTTGCAAAGCCCATTTCATGCGTGACGACGACCATGGTCATGCCTGTTTCGGCGAGTTCCGTCATTACGTCGAGGACCTCGCCGACCATTTCCGGATCAAGAGCCGAGGTGGGTTCGTCAAAGAGCATTATTTCCGGGTTCATAGCAAGCGCGCGGACAATGGCAACGCGCTGTTTCTGACCGCCTGAAAGCTGAGACGGGTATGCCATCGCCTTGTCGGCAAGCCCAACCTTTTCAAGCAGGCGGTAGGCGTTCTGCATCGCGTCAGGTTTCGACTGAAGCTTCAGCTGGACCGGCGCGAACCAGATGTTTTTGAGTATGTCGAAATGCGGGAACAGATTGAAGTGCTGGAACACCATGCCCATTTTGCGCCGCACGGCATTTACGTCGGTGCCGGGGGCGGTTATTTCCTCGCCGTCGACGAATATCTGTCCCGACGTCGGTGTTTCAAGCAGGTTGAGACAGCGCAGGAAGGTGCTTTTTCCTCCGCCGGACGGACCGATGATAACGATCCTTTCGCCCTTGTCTATCCCGCAGTTTATGCCCTTCAGGACCTTCAGATCGCCGAAGTCCTTGCACAGTTCTTTAACGTTTATCACTTTTCGCAAGCCTCTTTTCCAGTTTTTTGAAGAGAGCCGACAGGCCGAGGACCATGACGAGGTAAATGATCGCTATCGATATATAGGGAAAGTATACGTCCGCGGTGCGGGTAATGACGCGCTCGGCGGCCTTTGTAAGGTCAACGACTCCGAGATAGCCGATAACCGAGGTTTCCTTAAGCAGAGAGATAAACTCGTTGCCGATGGAGGGGAGTATCGACTTCAGAGCCTGGGGAAACACGATCCTGAACATTGTGGTCGTCCCGCTCAGGCCGAGAGAGCGTCCCGCCTCCGTCTGGCCCTTGTCGACGGCAAGAATGCCTCCTCGCATGATTTCCGAGACGTAAGCGCCCGAGTTGAAGCCGAAAGTCAGGGTACCGACAAGCACGGGATTGTTTGAAAATACAAAGATGATGTTATAGGCGATAAGGAGCTGCACGACGACTGGAGTGCCGCGGATGACCGTGCTGTAGACCTCGCCTATCGCGTTGAGTATTTTCAGCTTGCCGGTCTGATTGTGCAGCACCTTGACCACAGCCACAAGAGTTCCGAGAACAACACCCATCAGGGTGGCGAAAACGGCGATGATAAGGGTGTTGCCGATGCCTTTCAGAAATACAAGATACCTGCTGTCGCGTATAAAGGTTTTGGTAAAACCGTTTATCAGATAATTGAAGAAATCCATATACAAACCAAACGCGGGGTGGCTTGCGCCATCCCCGTTTCTAAATTATTCAGCAGGAAGATTATTCGTCTGCCGTAACTTCGTTAGAGTAATAAACTATGTACTCGTCGATCTTTCCGTCCGCGATCAGCTGCGCGATGACAGTGTCGATTACAGCAAGGAGTTCTGCGTTGCCCTTGGCTACGGCCACGCCGTAGGATTCGTCGGTCGCGGTGCCGTCGTCGTAGAACAGTTCGAAGCATTTGAGGGTGTCGGCGTTGTTTTTTGCGATCATTTCAGCGGGAAGCTTGTCTGTGACGAGAACGTCGATTTTGCCGCTGAGAAGGAGGGGTACCACATCGTTGGGGCTCTTGTAGCCGGAAACCGTCGCGCCGGTGCCTTCAAGCTCACCCTTCACGTGCTTGCCGTCATCGTCTTCGGTGCCGTCGATTGCGTCGCTTATGATGAAGTCGGACGTAGTGCCCTGCTGGACGCCTATCTTAAGGCCGGCCATGGTTCCGAGAGTGGAGACCGTCGTGTTGTCTGCGGCAACGACGATATACTGCTTTGACGTGGTGTAGGGAGCCGAGAAATCGACTTCCTCCTTGCGCTCGTCGGTAATGGTGATGCCGGCCGCGCCCATGTCGCATTTTCCGGATTTGATGGCGCCGAGAATGGTGTCGAAGTTGACGTCCTTGATCTCGAGTTCAACGCCGATTGCTTTTGCGATCTCCCCGCAGATGGCGACGTCCACGCCGACGACCTTGCCGCCGGACACAAACTCAAAGGGCGCAAAGCCCGCCTCGGTGTATACGACCAGCTTGCCTGAGGCCTTTATGTCGGCGAGTGAGCGGGTCTTTTTTCCGCATCCCGTTGCAAGAACGAGCACTGCCGCGAGCATTGCGGCAACTATAAACAAAGAAATAAGTTTTTTCATTTTCAATCTCCGTTGTTTTTATGATGCGCAATATTATATCACACTTTTTTTGTCATGTCAATACTTTTTCCGCCTTTTTTCAAAAAAAATTAAAAAATACAGAATAAGCGCTTTTTATAATGAAAATATGCAAAAATAATGAATGAACACGCCATTTTGGGGAACTATAAGAACAGAAAAATTTTCATTGCGGGACTTGAAAAACGGGGCAAACTCTGTTATAATATTATATAGTAAAATCCGGTGCTGGTCAGGGGCTCACGTATCGGCGCGCGGGTCTTCGGCAACCGACGACTGCGAACCATGTCAGGCGGGGAACCGAG
>JAFZTO010000052.1 GCA_017618795.1 Clostridia bacterium
AACGGAAAGCCCCTCCTTTGTTTCGGACAGATCAAGATAACTTCCGTTGTCCTGAAGCTGGTACGCATCGCATGGAAGAATCAACCTGAAAGAAAGGGAGCAGATTTCTTCATAACTCCATGATTTCCTTTCGGAATCTATTTCATATCCCTTGACAGCCGCCCTGAGTATCTTGTAAAACTCGTCCGAGGATTTTAGACCTATAGCGTAAAGCACAAAATCCGACAGCTCGCTGTTACCGTTGAGAATGATTATTACTTCGTCTGCGGCCTGCGGCCATCTTCCGTATACTATATCGTACTGTTCTGTAACGGACTCGCTGATCAGTTCACCGTTTTTGCCTGGAAGCAGCTCTTCCCAGACGTTCATGTTGGACGCGTAGGTTTTAAGCATCACGGACGACGCGCCGCCCATGGAAACTCCCATTGCGTCATACATGTTGCGCAACACTGACTCGGAATCGCTTTTCACTATCTCACCGTCGGGAGACGTATAGTAAACGTCCATTCTGACAGGATAGCGATAACGCACTGCGGATGCAGCCTTGTTAAACTCATCGCTGTTTTCTATATACTTTTTGAAATCCCTTACGTTGTTCCTGAAACTGGTTATTGAGGTCATGGACTTCATTATCCTGGCTATTCCTGCGCTCTCATAAACCCTTCCGTCTTGATGCTCAACCTTGCTTTCGGTATTTGATGCGTTGCCCTGCATTGCTTCGAGCATAGCCGTCAGATCTATGGATTCCGCTTCTACAGTAAGCGGATATTTTGTAAGAGTATCCTCCTGAATCTTGTTAATGAATATATTGACGCCATTCGACACAGATAAAATGAGAGCGATGCCGATAATACCTATAGAACCGGCGAAACAGGTCATTATCGTTCTCCCTTTTTTTGTCAGAAGGTTATTAACGGAAAGACCAAGAGCCGTGAAAAAACTCATGGATCTGTTTCGCTTTTCACGAAGCCGCTCGTCCGTATACTCCTCCGTATACGGCATACTGTCGTCAGTGACAAGGCCGTCCTTGAGTCTAATTACCCTGGTCGCATACTCCCGGGCAAGTTCTGAATTATGAGTCACCATTATAACAAGCCTGTCTGCGGCTATTTCTCGCAGTATATCCATTACCTGAACCGACGTTTCCGAATCAAGGGCGCCTGTCGGCTCATCTGCCAACAAAATTTCAGGATCGTTGACTATGGCGCGGGCAATGGCTACCCGCTGCATCTGCCCCCCGGAAAGCTGACTTGGCTTTTTGTTAAGCTGATCACCCAGATCCACCTTTTTCAGTGCCTCTGCAGCGCGCTTTCTTCTCTCCGCCTTTTTAACGCCCGAAAGCGTCAGCGCAAGCTCCACATTGGCAAGAATGCTCTGGTGGGGAATTAGATTATAATTTTGGAAAACAAAACCGACTGAGTGATTGCGATAATTGTCCCATTCTCTGTCACTGTATTTTTTTGTTGATACACCCTTTATCTCAAGGCTGCCCTCCGTGTATCCGTCAAGACCGCCGATTATGTTGAGAAGCGTAGTCTTGCCACATCCGGACGGGCCGAGCACCGCCACAAATTCATTCTTTCTGAAACTCAGGGTTATTCCACGAAGGGCGTTTACGCTCTGACCATCCAGGTCGTATCTCTTTTTTATATCAGTCAATTTAAGCATTTCCAAACTCCGGACCCATTTTGTATTATAATTATATCACAAATTTATTAACTGTGTATTAACTGATAAAAAACAGTTGACATTACATACGGAATATAGTATAATATTTTGTATCGGAGGCTGTAGAATGAAAGAACTGATTAAAGACGAGGTATATATGCGCGAAGCGATAAAGGAAGCAGCAAACGCAGCGCGTTCAGGGGAAGTGCCGGTCGGAGCCGTCATTGTGAGAAACGGCGAGATTATTGCGCGGGCTCACAACACACGCGAAACAGAAAAGAATGCGCTGTATCACGCTGAAACGCTGTGCATAAACAGTGCGTGTAAAAAGCTTCACGGATGGAGACTGCCGGGATGCACGCTCTATGTTACTCTTGAGCCATGTGCAATGTGCGCAGGAGCAATAATCAATTCAAGAATAGAACGACTCGTGTACGGGGCCCCCGATCCGAAGGCAGGCTCTGTATGCTCGGTTGTCAGACTGTTCGACCTGCCTTACAACTGGAAGCCCGAGGTCGCGTCAGGTGTCCTTGCTGATGAATGTGCAAATCTGCTCGGTGATTTTTTCAGAAATCTGAGGGGGAAGGCATAAGCGTATGTTATGACAACCCGGAAAACTGTTTTTCATGAACTTGAACTCTGTTTTCAGAGCGGCTGTGACATGCATGCAAAAAGCCCCCGCGCGAAACGGAGGCAAAGAAAGGAAAACCGAAAAAGAAACGAAAACCTTTATTTCTTCACAGTTCCGTCGGAATTAAACAGCGGAAGCTTTTCAAGATAAATAATGTCTTCCCTGTTCTGTGCGTCACCCTCAGCAAGCACAGCCATTTTTCCGCACACGACGCCGCCGGCCTCAACCGCCAGCTGTTCTATCGCGGCAAGAGACTCGCCGGTCGAAATCACGTCATCGACAAGAAGAACTCTTTTACCCTTCATTTTATCGGCGTCAACACCATCGAGATACAGCTTCTGCTCGCCTTCCGTAGTTATGGACTTGACGTTAACTTCGAAAACACGTTCCATATACAGCTTGGGCTTTTTTCTAGCGATAAAATAGAAGTCGTCGCCGTGCTGTTTCGCCATTTCATACGCAAGCGGTATCCCTTTGGCCTCCGCAGTAAGAATGTAATCATACTCCGGCGCTTTTTTAAGCAGCTCACAGGCGCACGCTTCGGTCAGTTCAACTCTGCCGAAAATAACAAACGCGCCTATATAAAGATCGTCATTGACTTTGCAGAGAGGCAGATCATGCTCAACTCCGGCAATATTCATTGTGTATTTCATTTTGTTTCCTCCGTATTCCACTCAAGCATTTTTTAAAACAAGCGTGCGGGATATTTGCTTTTTATCTTGACAAAATACAAAAAATGTGGTATAATTTTTATTGATACTGGGGTGTAGCCAAGCCGGTCAAGGCACAAGACTTTGACTCTTGCATCGTGCGTTCGAGTCGCGCCACCCCAGCCAGCCGGCACTGTGCCGGCTTTTTTTATACTCTTGCCGAGTACTCGGTCACTCCGGTGATGGTCTCGCCGTCAATCTGCAACGCAGTGGGCATGTCAAACTTTACGTTTATTTCCTTCCCTTTTGTCACCATAATGTTTTTCGTATACTTCACATGTTCACCCTTGAATATTGTCGGGAAAAGCATAAGAGTTTTAAGCCTGCCGGTGCCGTAAAAAACAAGCACAGACAGTTTTTTGTCATCGGATATTCGTTCCTGTCCCGGAGCTATCATCATTCCGCCTCCGATGAAACGACCGTTCATGGTAGGCGAAATCCAAGCTTTTTTATACACTTTTGTCTGTCCGTCCACAGTTACCGTCGACGTTCTGGGGCTGAATTTAAACAACAGACCTTTTATGGCAATTCCCGTGTAATCGATCGTCGCACCCGGCTTTTCAGCACGGATGCGGTCGCCCTCCTCGCAGCAGTAACCCTCAATGCCGTATCCGATACCGTTTAAGAATTTATAGTCCTTACCGTTCACGGTAACGGTAGGCAGATTTACGACGTATTCGTTTATCCTTATCGGATCCCCGTTCTTTTTGCCGGTCAGGTCAAAATAGAAATCGTTGCCGCTTCCGCACGGGTAATACAGGATCTCGTTTTCAGGGATCGCGGATACGGCGTTTATAACCCGGTTAAGCGTGCCGTCTCCGCCGCACAAAACTATTTTGTCCTCCGGCTTAAGCTCAGACATCAATTTGTCGTACGTTATCTTTGTAAGGTCGCAATAAATCTTCTCACCTTCGAGAATGCCGTCAAGCGCATGTGCGCGCTCTTCCCCGTGCCCGTTTCCGGCAAGCGGGTTGAAAAGGATATAGTACTTCATCAGTTTTCACCTCAGTTAAGTTTAAGATACTTATAAAAATCAGTTGAAAGCGCTTTGAAGAAATAGTTCTTCATGGACGAAACGCGCGAGGAGATACCCTTGGCGTAGGCTGATTTTGAATCCGACGTCCAATCATAGGCCTCGTTTGCAACAAACGAAGACTTTTTGTAGCCGTAATCCGTTATCCAGCACCAGTCAATGTACGATCCGTTGAGTTTTTGCAGAGTATTGATTATTGCAATCGGCGTTGCGTCCGACAGAACGTCCACGCCGGCAAGCATACGGCTGTCGTACGGCAGTCCGAAAAGATTTGATACGGTCGGGAGAATGTCAATCGCCGAGCAGACCTTGTCCACCTTTACGGGCTTCTTCATTGACGAGCACCAGATTATGAGCTCGTTGCGATACAGTTCAAAATTCGTCCGTATGTTGTTTACAGGTAGATCATACAGCTCTGCAAGCGACTCGTCGGACATTTCGTACGGATAATGGTCGGCAGTCATAACAAATACGGTGTTGTCCAGGATGCCCGCAGCGTCAAGATCGTCGATGAGTTGTTTCAGCATAAGCTCAACTTCAAGATTGCACGCAATAAAGGCCTTGACCTCTTCGTTTTTGTATTCGAGACCCTCGACCTCCGCCCTGTGCTTTGAGCACATATCGTTCCCGGCCCAGTTGTAGTTGCAGTGCCCGCTTATAGTCATGTAATACACGTGGAAGGGCTGCTGGTCGATATATTTGCTTATTGTCAGTTTCGCAAGTTCATGATCAGACTCCGGCCACTGAGGTTTCGTGCCGTTCGACTTCATGGTCCAGCCGTTGCCGTCGGCGTCGGTAAACTCCTCGATTCCCGTTTTAAGAGTCTGTACGCTGCGCGTAACAGGATCGAGCACCGTGGTGCCGCCTCGACCGTAATAATACTGATATCCAAGTGCAGGATACGCATACGTACGGTTATAATATGTGACAGAATTTGCATGAAAAGCGAAGGTGTGGTATCCGAGCTTCAGGAACTGATTGCCGAGGGCAAAAGGAAGCGTATGATCACCTATGGTTTTCATGGCGTTGGCACTGTTGTAGAACATGCCGGAAAGGTTTGCGAACTCGCCAGTTGACGTGCTGCCGCCCCACAGCGAATTGTAGTAATTGCTGAACACGAATCCGGAGTGGGTCATCATGTACAGCGTCGGCGTCAGTTCCTCTGAAATAAACTCGCCGCAAAAACTTTCAAGCGACATGAAAATAAGATTCTTGCCCTCGAAATATCCGGTGTACTCGTTCTTGTTGGTCGGCTCCCTGCTTTGGAAATACTTTAGCAGCGCGACAACGTCCTTGTTGCCGCTGTTTTCAGCTATCAGCGAATCAAAGTCGATTTCAAGAACGTTGTCGCCCTCTATGATCGGTTTCGGCGGCTCTGAAGTTTCAGTGCCTGACTCTGATCCCGGTACGGGCGGCTCGCCAGTTTCTGCCGTGTCCTCGGTCTTTTTCCCCGGTTCTATAATTGTTCCCTCTGTTTCTTGTGAAGAAGGAGTATAAGTGGATTTGCCGAATATCAGCTGCTCGATCCCACGTCTTGTTGACGTCATAACGCCGAACGTGCCGGTGACTTTGTTGGTCTCACCCTCAAGATACGTTTCTCTCGCAACCCTTGGAACAAATGTGAAAAACAGACACATCAGTAAAGAAATGATAAAAACAAGTATCCAGCGCATACGGATATAACTTTTACACGCCTTGAACATTCCGAAACGTTTTCTGAACACAACAAACAGAATGAACGGCACGAAGATCAGGATTATTTTCAGCAGGCATTCCCAGATGGCAACAAGCGACTCACGCCAGAAATCCTTGAACAGGCTGTCCGCCATACCGATAGTCTCCCACTCAAAAAACTGACCGAAAACATGGTAATAGCATATCTGTGCGCAGAAAATCACGGCGTTTATCACAGAAATAACGCCTGTTACCCAGTTTCTCGCCTTCATATTGCTTATAAAAGACAGTACGACGGCAAGAACGGAGCCCACGGCAATGGTATTGATGACGATCATAAAGAACTGTGCAAAATCAAGACCGCAGGTAAAGATCGCAGTCATTATTTCCTGCAGGAAAATACTTGCGGAAAAGAAAGCAGTCGTTATCCACATATTTCGCTTGAGGAGCTTTTTGCTTCTCAACCCGCGGTTTTTTTCGGCAAAATCAAGCGTCTGCCCGTTGTTCATATACCAACCTCCGTAATGCCGCGACCGGTGCGGACAAAGGAATCTATATTACGGTCTATTATCCCGATAAGTCTTTTTCTCGCCTCAAGTGAAGTCCAGGCGCAGTGCGGCGTAACAATGCAGTTGTCAAGGTGAAGAAGCGGGTTATCAGGCAGAGGCGGCTCTGTTGTCAGCACGTCAAGCCCCGCGCCTGCCACTCTGCCGCTTTCAAGAGCTTCTGCAAGATCCTTTTCATTGATGACCGCGCCTCTTGACGTATTGATCAGGAAAACGCCGCATTTAGTGTGGGAAATAAAATCTCTGTTGACAAGCCCGCGCGTTTCATCGTTCAGAGGGCAGTGAAACGAAATAAAATCCGATTCGCGTAGAAGCGTTTCTCTGTCGACATACTCAATATCTCCGTCCAGCGATT
>JAFZTO010000053.1 GCA_017618795.1 Clostridia bacterium
CGGAAAAGGAAAAAACGGGGGAGTGTTCGTAGCGGAAGCGGTGGATTACAGTGAATTTGAGGCGTTTTTTCAAAATCACGTCGGCAATCCTTACAACGAACATTACTACGGATTCGATACAGATCACAAATGGTATTGCAGCGCGTTGTATCTGTTTGATTTTAATGGCGATGGGGTAGATGAGTTCTGCATGAACATTAGTACAGATTCATCAATGAAGGATAGCGGAGTAGTTATTCTTGATGTCAGACGCGGCGGTCATATTCTGGAAATGCCGTCAGTTAACGGAAAGAATTATTACCTGTATCAGGGGAAGGATGGATTACTGAGGATAAAGGAGACAAAAAACGGTAATAAATCGGCCTCAGCAACCGGCGCGCTTGTTTGTGATGATAATTATATTACTGTCAGATGGGATGACGGCTCGACGCTGTGCTATTCCAGAAGCGTTGAGGCGGAGGATATCCCTAAATATTTATATGAATTTATTTTCAGCGAATGGCCCATGAATAAATCTGTATATACTTTCGATTATATCAGATTCAGAGAAAGTCCGGAGGCAATTTCCTGGTCTTATTACGACGAAGAATCCGGTGAAACAATAATATTTCCCGAATATCTCGGGCTTCATGAAGACAGTGGGGAAGATATTATATATCTGCCTAAGCTTATGATAGATACTTCCTCGGCAGAAAAATTCAGCAGCAGAATCATTGATCAAACGAATTATTTCGAGTATTCGCACGGCCTGATCGACATCGGAGGGACTACACAAACATTTTACATTTCATCTGACTATAAAAATATTGTTCAAATTGTAATAGGGGCTTATGACGGATGGATAGGTTCAGAAGGGAAACTTAGTAAAAAAGGATACTATTACGATGTTACTGCCGACAGAGAAATATCACTTAAAGAGTTCCTTGATATAGCCGGTCTGAAATACAGCAAGTTGAAAGAGGCCGTTTTCAATTCTGATGAATATACCAATTACCTCGAAGATTTTGAAATGGAAGCGTTCGATTTTGATATTACCGCTGTAATAATCGATGAAGAAAGCGAAGACAGATATTTGACAGTTTCCGCTTTTGAAAAATCGAGAAACACATTTGCCTGGTATGTCAATGAACTTGTCTTTTCCAGATCCGAGGTCGATGAAATGAGAAAATAAAAAATGCCGGAGGTTCAAAAGACTTCCGGCTTTTCAGTTTTTATAAATAAAAATGTGTTTCTTAACACGCAGTTCACATGTTTGTAGTATAATAATAGATGGAAAAGATTACGATTTCAGTTCCGCGATTTTCGTACGAGCGCGTTTCGACGTACAGATCGAAAAGAGCGGGGAAGACATAAAAGAACTGGGTATAAGACTATGACATTTGACAGAATTCACAACAGTATAAAAATAATCATGCTCGGCGGACTGAACGAGGTGGGAAAAAATCTCGCGGTTCTGGAGTGCGGGGACGACATAATAATGATAGACTGCGGGCTGGGCTTCCCCGACGAGGAGATGCCCGGGGTAGATCTGGTAATTCCGGATACGTCCTATCTGGAGCAGAACGCGGATAAAATACGCGGACTGTTTCTCACTCACGGGCACGAGGACCATATCGGGGGCATCCCCTACGTGCTTCGCAAACTGAATTTCCCGATCTACGGGACCGAGCTTACGCTCGGAATACTTGAAAACAAGCTGGCGGATCACGAGCTGGCGGTCGAGCCCGAACTGCACTCCGTGAAGGCGGGCGACGTTATTTACGCCGGCTGCTTTTCGGTCGAGTTCATCCGCGTAAATCACAGCATAGCGGACGCCTGCGCCCTGGCGGTCAGATATCCGGGTGGAACGATAGTTCACACGGGCGACTTCAAGCTTGACACCTCTCCTATTGAGGGTGAAATGATGGACCTGACCCGCTTCGGCGAGATCGGGCAGGAGGGCGTTACACTGCTTATGTGCGAATCGACGAACGCCGAGCGGCCCGGCTACACTCCGTCGGAGAAAAAAGTCGGACAGTCTCTTGACAACATTTTCACGCTCAATCCGGGCAAGCGCGTCGTTATCGCAACTTTTTCCTCGAACGTTCACCGTGTCCAGCAGATCATAAACGTAAGTTCCGCGCACGGCAGAAAGGTCGCGATAACCGGGCGTTCCATGCTCAACGTCGTAAACGCCGCGGCTCGCCTGGGATATATGAAAGTGCCGGACGGCCTGCTTATTGATCTTAACGACATATCCAGATACAACCCCGAGCAGGTCACTATAATAACGACGGGTACGCAGGGCGAGCCAATGTCGTCGCTTTCAAGGATGGCTTTTCTTACGCACGACAAGGTGAAGCTCGGGCCGAGCGATCTCGTCGTAATTTCGGCAAGCGCCATTCCCGGAAACGAGAAGATGGTCAGAAAAATAGTAAACGAGCTGTTGAAGAACGGGGTCTCGGTATTCAGGGACGACTCGGTCGCGGTGCACGTTTCAGGTCACGCCTGCCAGGAGGAGATCAAACTTCTCATCGGACTGACCAGACCCAAATATTTCATGCCAATGCACGGCGAATACAAGCAGATGTACGCGAACAAGCTGCTGGCCGAGTATATGGGAATCCCTGCTTCGAATATCTTTATTTCAGATATCGGCAAGGTGCTTGAGATAACGCCTGACGGCGCGGAGATAACAGGCGAGGTTACGTCCGGCAAAGTGCTTGTGGACGGATACGGGATCGGCGACATAGGCTCCGTGGTGCTGAGGGACAGAAAACAGCTTTCGCTTGACGGAATACTCGCGATCGTCACGACAGTTGACACTGCGGAACAGTACATAGTATCCGGTCCTGACGTGATTTCGAGGGGGTTCGTCTATGTGAAGGAGTCGGAGGGACTTGTCGAGGAAATTCGCGCTCTTGCCAAGGATACGATCGAAAACTGCCTGTACGCCGGGATAGTCGATTACAACGAGATCAAGGCGCAGACCAAAACAGCAATTCACAAGTTCATTTTCAGCCAGACAGGCCGGAAGCCTATGATCCTTCCCATCATAATGGACGTATAAATAAAACTCCCGCTCTCTTAACAGAGCGGGAATTTTATTATTCGCTTTTTTTAGAGCCGATTTTGTTTTCTTTCCCTTCGCGCAGGCGTTTTATGTTTTCTTTGTGAAGTGCGACGACGAGGACGCACGTCAGGAAAATGCAGAATATTCCCCACGTGCCGTGTCCGAGCCCGTATATCCCGTTGAGTATATTGTACATGACAAGCGGTATCATAAGCGCGGATATGATGGATCCGAGCGACACGTATTTTGTGAAAGCGACGATAATAATGAAAATCACAAGCGCTATGGCGAACGTTATCGGTTCGACGCAAAGCACGATGGCCGAAGTCACGGCGACGCATTTGCCCCCTTTGAATCCGTACCAGCACGGGAATGCGTGGCCGAGCGCGCAGGCAAGGCCGCTCAGACACGCGGCGTCAAAGCCGATAAGAAGCCTTGTTCCGAGCACGGCGAGCACTGCCTTGAGAAAATCTCCGGCGAACGTCAAAGCCGCAGCTTTGTTGCCGAACGTGCGCTTCATGTTGGTCGCTCCGGCGTTGCCGCTCCCGTGGTTTCTTATGTCGTCGTGATATTTAAGGCTGGATATCACAATGGCGAAATTGACACTGCCGAGCAGATAGGATGCGGCCGCTAGCGCAAAGAAAAGCGCGATATACGCCCAGATCGGAAAATCTCCGCGGATCACCGCCTGTCCGACGGCACCGGCAAACAAAAGGTCGCTTCTCATGCCTTGTCTCCTCTTTCGCGTATGATAAGCTTGATCGGCGTGCCCCTGAAGCCGAACACGTCACGCAGCTTGTTTTCGATATATCTCTGATACGAGAAGTGGAACAGCTCGGCCGAGTTGCAGAAGATAACGAACGTCGGTGGCTGTATCCCCGCCTGCGTCATGTAATATATTCTGAGGTATCTGCCCTTGTCCGACGGAGGCTGAACGCGGGTGGTGGCGTCGTTGAGCACGTCGTTGAGCGTTCCGGTTGGAATGCGCAGCTTTGACTGCTCGAAGCAGCTGTTTATCATGGGGAAAAGTCTGTCAACTCTCTGACCGGTTTTTGCCGAAATGAACAGTATTTCCGCATACGGCATGTATGAGAACGCTGTGCGCAGTTTTGAGGTAAATTCCTTTACCGTGCTGTTGTCCTTTTCAATCAGATCCCATTTATTCACTACTATGACGGACGGCTTTCCCGCTTCATGGGCAAGCCCGGCGATTTTCTCGTCCTGTTCGGTTACTCCCTCGGACGCGTCGATGAGGATCACGCAGACGTCCGCCCTGTCGACCGCAAGCTTTGCGCGCAGAACGCTGTATTTTTCAACAGGATCGCTCACCTTGCTCTGGCGACGTATCCCGGCCGTGTCGATCAGCACGTATCTGCCGTATCCGTTCTCAAATTCAGAATCGATCGCGTCGCGCGTCGTACCGGCAATGTCGGAAACGATCAGTCGCTCGCTGCCGAGTATTTTGTTTATGAGAGAGCTTTTTCCGGCGTTCGGTTTGCCTATCACGGCGACCTTTATGCTCTCGTCCAGTTCTCCCGATTCGTCAGTGTCTTCAGGACAGTATGCGAGCACTCTGTCAAGCAGGTCGCCTGTCCCGTTGCCGTGGACGGAGGAGACGGGGATGGGCTCTTCCTTTATTCCGAGGTTGTAGAATTCGTAAAATCCGAGAGGCGGGTCACCTATTCTGTCGCATTTGTTTACCGCGATAATTACCGGCTTGCCGCTCTTTATCAGCAGGGAAGAGATGCTTCTGTCGTCGTCTGTGAGTCCGACGGTCACGTCGGTGAGAAATATTATGACGTCCGCGGTCTCTATCGCCGTTTCCGCCTGCTTTTTCATGTGAACGAGCATCGCACTGTCTGTTTTTGGTTCAATGCCTCCCGTGTCAACAAGCATTATCCGGCGCCCGCACCACTCGATTTCGTTGTATATCCTGTCCCTTGTGACGCCGGGCGTATCCTCGACAATGGAAATGCGTTTGCCGGCCAGCTTGTTGAAAAGGGTGCTTTTGCCGACGTTCGGCCTTCCCACTATGGCGCATACGGGTATGCTCATTTTTCCTTCCTCCCCATCAGGGCCTCAAGAAATCTGTATCCGTCGCAGTCGACGAATTCGATTTTCGTGTTGAGCTTTTTTTCAAGCCATCCGGGCGTCGTGTCGTCGAGCAGTCTTTCTTTGTCGTAGCGCAGCATGGTTGCGGAGAGATACAGGGTATCTCCGAGATCCTTGCCTCTTAACTGCTTGTAGATATCTTCTCCCGTGAGCAGACCGGCGACGGTTATGTTCTCGCCGAAGAAGTCGTTTCTGATCTTATATACCGTACAGTCGAGCGACGGGCACAGTTCGGTCGCCTTTTCGACAAGCGAGGAAATGAATCCGTATGCCGCCGCGCCGGTGGCTACGGAGCACTTGCGCGGCTCGGGCGTGAACTCGATCGTCTCCTCTATCGCGTGGTTGAACTCGTCCCACATGGAACGGACCATTCCAACTCCGTTTTCTATCTGCGGATAGCCGTCGTAATAGTCACCTTCCGGGATCTTTCTTCCGGCGTTCAGGTACATTTCGTCCGCCGCGTAGAAGAGGCGGCAACCGAATTTTTCGTAGCATTCGTCCGCGAATTTTTCTATCTGCTGAAGGACGGAGTCGGCTTCCTCCGGCGTGTACGGGCTGAGCGGGAACAGATTATCGCGGTATTTGGTTAAGCCGGCCGGAACTATCGAGACGCTTGAGACCTGCGGATAAAGGGCGCTCAAATCTCTCATGGTCCTGTCAAGTTCTGCTCCGTCGTTTATTTCCTTGCAGAGCACGATCTGACAGTGCATTTCAATATCCGCCTCGGCGAATTTTTTCATGATGCCGTAGCATTCTCCTGCAAACCGGTTGTTAAGCATATATTCGCGGAGCGACGGATTTGTGGTGTGTACGGAAATATTAATCGGAGACATGCGCATGTCGATTATGCGGTTGATCTCTTTTTCCGACATGTTCGTCATGGTTATATAGTTTCCCATCAGGAAGGAGAGGCGCGAGTCGTCGTCTTTAAAATACAGGCTTTCGCGCAGCCCATGAGGAAGTTGATCGATAAAGCAGAAAATGCACTTGTTCCGGCACGATTTCTTTTCATCCATCAGAAACGTCTCGAACTCAAGCCCTATGTCGTCGTACTGCGATTTATTGATTACCACGTCAAAAAGTTCCGGTCCGCGGTGAATGGTGAGCCTTACCTTAGATTCGGTGATATAATATCTGTAATCAAGGACGTCGTTTATCTCATTCCCGTTTATACGGATAAGGTAATCGCCTCTTTTTATTCCCGCGCGGTCTGCGGCGGAACCTGTTAGGACGCTTTTAATTGTTACCATATTCTTCCTTTCCGCTGTTTGAAATCCGAAAAAACACGGGTCCGCGTCGCGGACCCGTTTCAGTTAAATAATAACACGGCTCATGCCGTTGTCAGAAATCCGCGGTGCTCAGTCGTTCTCGACGGTAACAACTTCCTTGCCGAGATATGTTCCGCAGTTTTTGCAGACTCTGTGTCTGAGGGTATATTCACCGCACTTCGGACATTTAACCATGCCGGGGACAGCGAGCTTCCATGTGCTGGAGCGTCTCTTGTCGCGCCTTGCTTTTGATGTTTTACGCTTTGGTACTGCCATTTTCAGCACCTCCTTCAGTAATTATATGGTTGTTGTCAAGAAATCTTTTAAGGCCGTCCCATCTCGGATCCGTTTCTTTTCTGCATGGGCACGGGCCTTCGTTGAGATTTTTCCCGCATATATGGCAAAGCCCTGCGCAGTCTTCACTGCAAAGAAGTCTTGACGGTAATTCGAGGAACAGAAGCTCCTCGGCGGCTTCGTTCAGCGTGACGGCGTTGTTGTCGACGACAATGTATTCGCCGTCATTGTTTTCCGCTTGGGTAACGATGCTTTTGACGCAGCTGTATTCTGCATGCTTCTTAATCGGTTTTAGGCAACGGGCGCATTCCGACGTGAATTCAAACTCAACCGTCATGTTCAGTTCGAAATATTTCTGCCGGTTGCGAATGGTCCCGCTTACAGATACCGGCTCCACGGGTTTTATTCCGTAGAAAATCTCCGGTATTCCGGTCCATTCGAGAGAAAACGTCTGATCCCCGGTTTTTCCGCATAAGAGCGGAGAGATATCCAATGTCAAATCACGCATTTCAACCTCTGCGAGCTTAGTAGAGCAGATTAACTCCCGTCATTCCTCTTTGTCGGATGCGGGCTGTCTGCCGCCCTTGTTTTTGTTAAAGGAACGGCGCGGGCGTTCAACCTTTTCCGGCATCCCTTCAGGACGCGGCAGCGTGTCTTTTCGCGACAGGTTCATTCTGCCTTTTTCGTCTATTCCGAGGAATTTGACGGTCATTTTGTCTCCGACCGCGCACACGTCCTCAACCTTTTCCACTCTTGTGTGATCGAGTTTGGAGATGTGGACGAGCCCTTCTTTTCCGGGCGCGAATTCCACAAACGCTCCGATGGGAATGATGCGGGTCACGGTTCCTTCGTAAATTGCGCCCATCTCCGGCTCGAAAACGATGTTTTCGATCATTCTCTGGGCGGCGAGACCGCTGTCGCGGTTCACGGCGGCGATGAATACCGATCCGTCGTCCTCGATGTCGATCTTTGCGCCTGTGTCGGCGGTGATCTTCTGGATTACCTTGCCCTTCTGGCCTATTACGTCGCCGATTTTCTCAGGATTGATCTTCATGATAATCATCTTTGGCGCATATTCGGAGACTTCGGGGCGCGGCTCGGCAATCGTCTTGAGCAGATATTCGTCGATGATGTAATCTCTGCCCTTATGCGTTGTTTCAAGAGCGGCGCGGATGATTTCCGGCGTAAGTCCGTCAATCTTCAGGTCCATCTGAATTGACGTTATGCCCTTGTGGGTGCCGGCAACTTTGAAGTCCATGTCGCCGTAAAAATCCTCAAGGCCCTGAATGTCGATCATAGTAGTCCAGCTTCCGTCGTCTTCCGTTATCAGACCGCAGGAAATTCCCGCGACCGGAGCCTTGATCGGCACGCCGGCGGCCATGAGCGCGAGTGTTGAGCCGCAGACTGACGCCTGTGAGGTCGAACCGTTGGACGACAGAACCTCCGACACGCATCTTATCGCGTACGGGAATTCCTCGACGGTCGGCAGGACAGGAATGAGCGAACGCTCGGCAAGAGCGCCGTGCCCTATCTCGCGCCTTCCGGGAGAGCGGATGGCTTTGGCTTCGCCCGTCGAATAGCCGGGCATGTTGTAGTGGTGCATGTAGCGCTTTGAATCCTCCTCGTCAAGCCCTTCAAGTTCCTGGGCGTCGCGAAGAGTGCCCAGAGTGCAGGCCGTAAGGACCTGAGTCTGGCCTCTTGTGAACATTCCGGAGCCGTGGACGCGCGGGAGAAGGTCGATTTCGGCGGCAAGCGGACGGATTTCGTCCATTCTTCTGCCGTCGACGCGCTTTTTGTCGTTGATGAGCCAGCGGCGCACTATCTTCTTCTGAAGCTTGTACACAAGCTCTTCCATACGGTCTGCTATGTCGGGATACTCTTCGCTGAATTTCTCGACTATCGCGTCGCGGATGGGGAGCATGCGCTGGTCGCGTACGGTTTTGTCGTCCGTGTCGAGCGCGAACATAAGATCTTTTTCGCAGAACTCGAACACCTTGTCGAACATTTCGTGGTCAAACTCACCTGACGGGTACTCGAATTTCGGCTTGCCGATTTCGGAGACGATGCCGTTGATGAACGCCACTATTTTTTTGATTTCCTCGTGGGCGAGCATGATCCCGTCGAACATTTCGTCGTCGGAGACCTCTTTGGCGCCTGCCTCGATCATAACCACCTTTTCGGCGGAGCCGGCGACCGTGAGTTCAAGGACGCTTTTTTCTCTCTGCTCCGCGGTCGGGTTGATGACGTACTGACCGTCGACAAGTCCGACGAACACGCCTGCTATAGGCCCGTTCCAGGGAATATCCGAGATTGAAAGGGCGATGGACGCGCCGATCATGGCCGAAATTTCCGGCGAACAGTCGTTGTCGACCGACATGACCGTCAGCGTAAGGGCCACGTCGTTGCGCAGGTCCTTGGGGAAGAGAGGACGGATCGGTCTGTCTATGACCCTGGACGTCAGGATCGCCTTTTCGGACGGCTTTCCTTCTCTTCTGAAATAACCGCCCGGAATTCTGCCGACGGAATACTGTTTTTCCTCAAAGTCAACCGACAGGGGCAGGAAATCTATACCCTCGCGCGGTTTTGCGCTTGCCGTCGCGTTTGCGAGCACGACCGTGTCACCGTAACGGACAAGGCAGGAGCCGTTGGCCAGTCCGCACATTTTTCCCGTTTCGATCACAAGGGGTCTTCCGGCGAGCGCATATTCAAATTTTCTGTAGTTTTCGAACATTATTTTTTCCTCCAAACATACTCTGTGCGCGCCGTGTTCGGCGGCGCGGGCACACATCTTTCCGCGTCATGCGGGGCGGCAGACCGGCTGAACGGCGCCGCAACGGCTTTTACTTTCTCAAGCCGAGTTTTTCGACTATCGCACGGTAGCGCGCAATGTCGTTCTGCTGAAGATATCCGAGAAGGTTTCTTCTGTGTCCGACCATTTTGAGCAGTCCTCTGCGGCTGTGGTGGTCCTTCTTGTTGCTCTTCAGATGCTCGTTCAGATTGTTGATTCTGTAAGTGAGAAGCGCGATCTGAACTTCGGGAGATCCCGTGTCACCCTCGTGGATGGCATAGGCCTCGATGATCTCTTTTTTAGTTTCCGGAGACATGTTTTTTTCACCTTTCTTTAAAATATTTCGAATACCCAGGCCGGGGCCGGTGAACACCCGAAGGGTTTTCCCCCGCGACCGGGATACCGATAACCGCATTATTATATCACAGTTTTTTTCTTTTGTAAAGAGACCGGAATAAATTCACAGAAAATTTACAATTGCCGTGCGAAAAAGTCTCAGCCGGGAAAATAGCGCAATCCACTTGACATTTCGCCGATTTTAGAGTATAATATATAATGCGCTATTATGTGAAAGGCCCGGTTTCAAGGATGGACAAACGTTTTGCGGCGGTTGCGCTCGCTTTCATGCTGATAATTTCCAACGTTTTTTTGGCGGCTGTTTCCGCCGCTGCGGATGAAGTCTCTGTCAATTTTAACCTGAAAAATCCGATAACGGTTACCGCGGAGGGCTCGGAGCTCGGCGACGCCGAAAGGGAGGAACTCGGGCGGCGCATCCAGTCGATAACCCAGACGGCGATAGACGCCTTTGCGGCGGATCTTCCCGGAATCAAATTCTGGACGGACCCCGCGCGCTCGTCATTTTCTTATTCGTATTCCATACAAGAGTTGTCAGGTGCTGTAACGTGTACCGTGAAAAATGTAAATGGAAGAATTGCCGTCGGCAAAAGCTATTACGATCCTAAAGGCATGTCCCGGGCTCTTGAGAGCGTGATCTCCGGCTTTGAGCCGGACGGGACCACGATGCTCGAAAAGGTAAGGTCGATACACGATTTTGTCGCAGGGCGCACAGTGTACGATAAAAAAGCCGAATGGTGCTATTCGCCGTTCGGAGCCCTTGTGGGCGGCCGCGCGGTGTGCGAGGGATACGCCGAGGCGTTCAAAATGCTCTGCGATTACAACGGCATTCCGTGCGTGTGCGTGTCCGGCGTCGGCAACAGCGAAAACCACATGTGGAACTGCGTCAGGATGGACGACGGAAAATGGTACGCGGTTGACGTCACGTGGGACGACCAGACGAAGATATCGTACAGTTACTTTCTCGTGGGTTCAACCACCGTCGTTACCGGTTCAAAGACGTTTTCTCAGAACCACACTCCCAACGGAGACCTGTCTCTTACGGGATACAAAACCTTTGACTACCCCGTCCTGAGCGAAACGAAATACGTCGATTCCGGCAGAGCTTTCAAAGCTCAGGAGCCGGCGGACAGCTGGTTTTACGACCAGCTCGACGACGAGCAGAAGAATTTCTACGACAGGCTTGCTTCGATGGATCCTCCTGAAGGCAGTCCCGCGTTTGTGTATGAAAACGAAGACACGACCGAAACGGACAAAGTGACCGAACCGCCCGTTGTCACTGAAAGCGAAAGCACCCGGCCCGTCACGACTCCGGGCACGGAAACGGAGCCGCGTACGGAACATGTCACCGACGTTCCGCCTGAGCCGGGGCAGAGCAGCGCGGATACAACATCCGAAGAGGCTTTTTCCGGCGGTGCGGATACGGACGGCCCAGAAACCGAAACCTCAGAAACCTTAGAAACCTCAAATACCTCAGATACCTCTGAAAACGATGATTCGCAGAACGTGAGCGCCCCGCCGGAAGGCACCGACATTGCGGGCGACGGCGAAACGTCCGGCGAATCAGGCCAGAGCAGCGGGGCTTCTTCGACTGTCCAGGCACCGGCCGGGGATACTCCGTCGGGCATTTCCCGGGAGCAGCTGAAAAAATACCTGTCCTACGGTCTTAACGTCGTTGTTGTTGCAGTGTCGCTTGTTCTTGTTCTGTGCATTATCGTGGTAATAGTCTACCGCTTTGCGCTGAAGGAAAGGGGAAAGAAATGAAAAAAGTCACCGGTTATGTCTGCGGAGGCATCGCCGCGGGCCTTATGATTTCTCTCGGCTCGGCCGTATTTCTTTCGTGTGAAAACAGATACGTCGGCTGCCTTCTTTTCTGCATCGCGCTGTACTGCATCTGCGTAAAGGGTTACTACCTTTACACGGGAAGGGTCTGCGGCCTTGTCGACGACCTCTCGAAAGATAATTTCTCTCTTGTTTTTTTAAGCCTGCTCGGCAACCTCGCAGGCACAGTTCCGCCGGCTCTGCTGCTAAGGGCCGCGATTCCGGCGATAGGCGAAAAAGCCGCGTCTCTGTGTCAGGGAAAACTTGACGGACAGGAACTGTGGCAGACCTTCGTCAGGGCGGTCTTCTGCGGGATCATCGTTTACCTCGCGGTCAGCATTTTCAAAGAGGAAAACCGCTCGCCTGTTGCGATTTTCGTGGGCATTCCGGCGTTTATCCTGAGCGGATACGAGCACTCGATAGCCGACATGTTCTATTTCGGCGCGTCGGGAATCGTTTCGGTTGACGCGTTTGTGTTTATAGTTACGGTAATTGCCGGCAATTCTGTCGGAGGAATTCTTCTTCCGCTGTTCCGCAGGATCGACAGATGGGCGAAATCGTAATAGACGGATCGCACGACGGCAAAACGGTAAAGGATTACATACGCTCCTGCGGGATCTCAAGAGCGGAGCTTATCCGCCTGAAAAAGAGGGAAGACGGCATTCTGCTGAACGGAGAGCGGGCAACGGTCCGCGCCGTCCTGAAGACCGGAGATCTGCTGTACCTCAGCCGGGACGATAAAAGCGGCGACGAAAACCCGTTTGTTGAGCCGATCGATCTCGGTCTTGTTCCGGTTTTTGAAAACGACGGGCTGCTTGCCTTTTGCAAGCCGGCAGGAATGCCTACCCATCCGTCGCACAACCATCTGCGCGACACTCTGGCAAACGGCGCCGCATACGTTTTTTCTCAGCGCGGGATACCGTTTGTCTTCAGGGCCTGCAACAGGCTTGACAGGGACACGAGCGGAATTGTTGTAATTGCGAAAAACAAGGGAACTGCAAAATACATGTCGGAGCTCATATCCTCCGGCGGGGTGGAGAAAACCTATGTCTGCATCGCCGAGGGAGTCATAAACGAAGAATTAACCGTAAACCGAAACATAAAAAGGCGCGAGCCCAGTATTATAGAACGGTGCGTCTGCCCGGATAACGAGGGGCAGACCGCGCTTACCCGCGTTTTTCCGGTATTCAGCGGAGCGGGCATGACATTGTGCAGAATTAAACCCGAAACCGGTCGCACCCATCAGATAAGGGTGCATCTCGCGTCGGTTTCCCATCCCGTCGCCGGCGACACGCTGTACGGAAACGCAAGCCCTTACATAGGCAGACAGGCGCTGCACTGCTCGGAAATGAAATTTCCGTTCGGCGGAGAGGACGTCGTCATACGCGCGCCGCTTCCGGGCGATATGGCGGAGCTTGTAAAACTAATGAAAGGAAATCAGTGATGGAGAAAAAAAGGAACTTTTTCGCCAGGCTTCTCGGCTGCACTCCGTGGCCGTGCAGAATACTGCTTGCAGCCGCGATAATATCCGTCCCGATTTTCGTCGCTTTTTATTTGAGTACCGGTTTTTCGGACTTCTTCAACAGATATCCGGGCGCGTTCTTCAGGGGAATGGGCGCGGTGCTAACGTCGTGGTTTCCTTTTTCTCTGGCGGAGACGCTGCTTATGC
>JAFZTO010000054.1 GCA_017618795.1 Clostridia bacterium
GTTTTCCTCGCCCTGAGACAGATCGGTGACAAACAGAAGCTCGTATTGTTCGTTTTTCATATCCATTTTTATACCTCCTTATGGACATATGTCCTCCCGTAAACTTTCCTGGAAGAAAGCAGGCAGAGATCTATTTGACGGCTACGCTCAAACGTACGACATTTTGTGCAAACATTAAAAATGTGCCACACCCGTTTTGAGTGGAAAGAACAAAAAATCAAGCATGTCAATCCAACCGAAAGGGGGAGCGGAGCGGTACGAAAGTTCTTGCCAAGCTTCTTACAAGAAGCGGGAGGAAAGGAGAAATCGCTGTTTCTCTATTGTATATTATATCACATTTTTTTTCATTTGTCAACCCGCTTCTTGAAAAAAGCCTGACGCGAGCCCAAAAAACCGCTTTGCCCGTCTCCGGGGGCCTTTGCGGCAGCCGAGCAAAATGCTTTTTTCAAAAAACGGGAAAACCTCACATATCTCTAGTGGCTATGACGTCCGCGCCGGTTCCGGCGGCGTTTGCGACGATGACGTCGCCGGTTTTGACCGGGGATTTTACGGTCAGGCCGTCAAGCGTTCTTACGACATCGGACATCTTACCCTTCGGCACGGGCCGGGAGGTCTTTACAGGCAGACGACGGTGTATCCCCCCCTCGATGGCCACGGTGCTTGTTACCGTGCGGACGGGGTTGAGCAGTTCGTTTCTGCCGTATTCGGCTCCGCGCGGGCAGGAATTGCCGGAGACTACGTATCCGTTCTCCTCGTCGACCTTCAGTCGGCAGCCCTTGGGGCATACTATGCATATGAGTTCTGTCATGACAGCACCTCGGTTGCGACGGTTATCTCTCCGTCGGATTTTTTCAATACGGACATCGGCACAACGATGTGCTCCATCTCGCCGGGGGCCATGTGCCCGCGTCTGAAGGAGAGCAGCTTTTCGCCGTGCGACAGCACGTGTATCACGCTGTCGTTCATTATCCTGTTCACGCGGAAGAAGATCCCGGCGGACTTTTCGGTCTCGGATATGCGGACGCGCTGCGGGACGGTGTAGGTTACGCCGTCGCCGTTCAGGAGAGTTACCGTTCTGCCGGTTTTTTCGCCGCTCAGCGCGTACTGAGCCGCGGCTTTGCCTGCCCTCGCGCTTTCGGCGGTCACGTAGTCGACGAGATCGTGGACGTGAACGACGTTTCCGCAGGCAAATATCCCTTCGGCGTCCGTTTCCATGTTCTCGTATACAACCGCGCCGTTTGTGCGCGGATCGAGCGTAATGCCGGCCTCTTTTGTCAGCTCGTTTTCGGGAATAAGTCCAACGGACAGCAGTACGGTGTCGCAGTCGAATTCCGTTTCGGTCCCCGGGATCGGACGGCGGTTCCGGTCTACCCGGGCCACGGTCACCTTTTCGACGCGATTTCTGCCCTGAATGTTAACTATCGTATGCGACAGGTAGAGGGGTATGTCGAAGTCGTTCAGGCACTGCGCGATGTTGCGGCTCAGTCCTCCCGAGTATGGCATGACCTCCACGCACGCAAGCACCTTCGCGCCCTCGAGCGTCATGCGGCGCGCCATGATGAGGCCGATGTCGCCGCTGCCGAGGATGATAACGCGTTTCCCTACCATATACCCCTCGATGTTAAGGTAACGCTGGGCAGTGCCGGCGGTGAAAACGCCCGCCGGGCGGTCTCCGGGGATGGCTATGGCGCCCCGGGTGCGCTCGCGGCAGCCCATTGCCAGCACGACGGCTTTGCCTTTATATGTGACAAGGCCGTCGGAGGTGTTGACGCAGGCTACTTCCCTGTTCTTCGAGACGCTCAGCACCATGGTGTCGAGTCTGACCTCGACTCCTGTTGAGGCGAGCATTTTTTCAAATCTTCCGGCGTACTCGGGGCCGGTCAGCTCCTCTTTGAAATAGTGAAGCCCGAATCCGTTGTGCACGCACTGGTTGAGAATGCCGCCGAGTTCCTTGTCCCGCTCGATGACGAGGACTTTTTTCGCGCCGTTTTCCCAGGCAGAGCAGGCCGCCGACAGCCCCGCCGGGCCGCCGCCGATAACTATAACGTCATACATTGTCCGCCTCCTTTGTCTGCCCGTACAGGATGTAGCTGCCGGCTTTGTCCTTCAGCACCCCGAGGGGGTTCATCCCAGTTTCGCGGCAGATGATCTCCAACACTCTCGGGCCGCAGAAGCCGCCCTGACAGCGTCCCATACCGGCGTTCGCGCGGCGTTTCACGCCGTCCACGGTGCGGGCCGGGACCGGCGAGCGGAGAGCCTGCACTATTTCCGCCTCGGTCACTGTCTCGCAGCGGCATATCACGCGGCCGTAGAGCGGGTTTTTGCGGATGAGCTCTCTCTTTTTTTCGTCCGTCTGGTCCTTAAAGACCACGTGTTCGCGGTCGGTGACCGGGTTTTCCTTTTTTTCAAGCTCCGCGCCGCAGTCGAGCAGAAGGCGTATCGCTTCGTCGGCTATCGCCGGAGCTGCCGAGAGACCGGGGGATTTTATTCCGCCGAGGTCGATGAAATTGGGTGCGGCGATCCCGATGATAAAATCGTCCCTGTCCGTATTCGCGCGTATGCCGGCGAAGGTGCGTATCGCGTTCCGGAAGTTTATTCCGGGTACGCTTTCAAGCGCCGTGGCTTTTACGTATTCGAGCCTGTCGCTTTCGGTATTCACGCGTTCCCTGCTCCCCGGCGAGGCGTCCGGCCCCACGATGAGGTTGCCGTGAACGGTCGGGGAGACGAGCACGCCCTTTCCGGCCTTTGTCGGGCACCGGAAAAGAGTGCGGGACGTTATTTTTCCCTCCGATTTGTCCATCAGCCAGTACTGACCCTTGCTCGGAAGCGTACGGAACGAAGGCTCGGCGACCATGTTGTGAATGAGGTCTGAGTTCACTCCGGCGGCGTTGACCACATATTTTGCCCTGATCTGCCTATCCCCGCAGGAAAGGAGCCACGTCCCATTTTCGCAGGATATGGAGCTTACCTCCGTTTCAAGCGAGAAAACGCATCCGTTGAGGGCGGCGACCTCCGCCATGGCGATGGCGTACTCCCACGGATTCACTATTCCGGACGAGGGCGCGTACAGGGCGCCCGTCACCGTGTCGCTTATGCCGGGTTCAAGCTCCCGCGCCTGTCTGCCGTCGAGAACGCGACGACCGGGGACGCCGTTTTTCACGCCCCTGTCGTAAAGCCTGTTTACGGTTTCTGTATCCTCCTCGCCGAATGCAAGAACCAGCGAGCCGGTGTTTTTATAGTGCACGCCGAGCCTTCTGCACAGTTCGGGTGTCTGCCTTGTCCCTTCCACGTTCAGGCGCGCCATGAGCGTCCCGGGTTCGGGATCGAAGCCCGCGTGAATTATGGCGCTGTTGGCGCGCGTGGCGCCGAGAGCCACGTCGTTCTCCTTCTCTATCACGCAGATTTTCAAATCGTACATCGAAAGTTTGTACGCGACGGCGCATCCGATTATGCCTCCGCCGATTATTGCCACGTCAAACATATGTTTCCTCTGTAAAAATCCTTTTCATCAGTGTACCGCCTTCTTTTCCGGCAGGGCTAGACCCTCGTAAAGTCCGGATTCCCACGGAAAGTTTTTCCAGATGTTGTAGTGCAGGCGGTGCATTTCCTCCGTAATCAGCAGAAGCTTGCCGGTTACCGGCTGCTCCGGGTAAAATTCGTACCAGTCGCCGTTTACGTACAGGCCGAAAACATCAGTTGCCCTTTCGATAACGAGAGAATAGACGTTTTCGTAGCTTAGCTCGAAACTGAAATCCTCGCTGAATTTTACGCCGGTAAAATGTATTCCCCTGTGATCGAAGGTTATGAACCCCTGCCCGCACGGGACCGTCGTTTTGGTTTTGTCCTTAACGTATCTGTACGGCGGCTGAAAACCGAAGCCGACATTTACTCCGAAGGAATAGTTCTCGTCTTCGCGGATCTCTCTGATTATCTCCCTGCGCTCGTTCCTGACCCATTCGGAAGGGGATACGGGGACAACGTCGTCCGGACCCAGCTTTTCAAATTCGTAATAAGTGTTGAGGCGCGCGCCGTTTCCGCATTTTTCGCAGCGTATCGTGTCGCCCTTCGCGGTCATGGTAAAGTCGGAGCCGCATTTCGGGCATCTGAAACAGATGTCGGACAGTCTTTCGCAGCTGTTCTCCATTTTCGTCCATCTTATGTGCTGCTCTCTGCCCCAGAGGTAATCGTCGTGGCGGAAGGTCTCGTTCAGCCTGTCCTCGATCTCCCGGTCGCTCATCTTCTTCAGATCCTCGGGAGAGAAAAGCAGCTTCATCGTGGCATAGGTAGCGCCGATGCGCTCGTCGAGGCAAACCTTGGTGTTGGTCAGGTACTGTCCGCGCATTTCCATGTAGTAAACGGGGATGCCGTAATGCTTCAGATAGTGTCCGGAGCCGGGCACCACCGGCTGGTTGGTTCCGTAGATTGAACTCATTCCCTCGGGAGAGAAGGCTACGACGCCGCCCTGGTTTATTATCGATTGCATGGCCTTCATGCCCGGTATGTCGACGGTGAATATCTTCTTCGGCAGGCACTGGTTGAGTCTGAAGACCGCGTGCAGGTGGCTGCGGAAGAACTCGGCGTAGCCAGCGACGATATTTATTTTTCTCGGATACGCAGCCTCTATCAGGTACGAATGATCTAGCCTTGAAAGGTGGTTCCAGATGAGGAAACAGGGGCCTTTACATTCGTTTATGTCGTTTTCTATGCGGATGTGCGGCCTGTATTTGCGGAGAATGAATACCTTTGAGAGCAGGTAGTAAAGCCAGTACAGAAAGGCGTTAGGCTGGTGATATTTACGTTCTCTGAGCTTCTGCTGAAGTGTCTTTTTCATTGTTGCGTTGGTTTTCCTGAAATGTATATTTTTACTGCCGGGTTGCGTTCCGGCGCGTCCCGCAATGTTTTCATCATTGCCAAACCATATAATTATACCATTTATTCCCCCGTTTGTCAACCTTCTTTTCTGAAAGAAAGACGCGCCAACCCCCAAAGCCCGATTCCTCGTTTCGGGGAATCCCGTCGGCAAAGATTTTTGTATGCTGTCGTTCGTACTTTTTAAGAGATTACAGATTTTGAAATACACAACTCCTGTTTTAAAAAAGGCCGGAGTTTTAATTTTAAAGATTGTTCTTACAGACGGGCGGCGAGGTGAAGCGTACAAAAGTTTTTGTCCGGCTTTTTTCAAAAAGCCCGAGGCAACGCGGAGTTGCGCAAAAAGAATATCTCCGGTTGCTTGTAATGATACGCGATATGCCGTATAATTATTGTTGTGACGAAAAAAGGCGTAATGCTTGACATTTTCCGGCATATATGATATAATATTTCCGATTTATTAATCAAAAGGGAAAACTTTTATGAAAAAACATCTTTACAGGGGGATAGTTGTTATGCTGACAGCGCTTGTTCTGACCGCTGTCGGAGGCTCCGCCGTTTCTTCTCCGCAGACGGCAAGGGAGAGCGCGGCGGTTCTGTACGGGCTTGACGCAGCAAAGCTCGGCGCCGCCGGGGACGGGAAAACCGACAACACTCAGATACTGAAAACCATTATTTCCGAAAACTGCGCGGACGGGGGGATGGTGTATTTTCCCGACGGAGTTTACCGTATAGACGGCAAGCTGCTCATACCGGAGGAAACCGAGCTGTGCTTTTCGCCCGGCGCCTCCCTGCTTCTCGGGGACGACGCTGTTCTGACCGTCAACGGGACAGTGACGGCCGGGCACAGCACTGTTTTTTCCGGCGGGGGAAGGATAACGGGAATGGGAAAGATCCCTGTAGGCGATCCGTGCTGGTTCGGTGCGAAGGGCGACGGTAAGACAGACGACACGCAGGCCTTCCAGAAGACCATAGATCTTTTCAGAGAGATTCTCGTCCCGTACAGCGGGGAAGGCTACGTTATAAGCAACCTTAAGATCAGCAGACAGTACACCTTCTTCCACGGCGAAAGCCCTGAGCGCAAGGCGAAGCTGGTAGCGACTTCCGGAACAGAAAACCTTATCACGATTTGCGCGAGCAATATAGACGTGCAGTACCTGTCTTTTGAAATGGGCGCGTCTCCGAAGGGGACCTGCCTCTTTTACGACGACAGCGGCGCGGTGGGCTTCGAGCTCTGCAACGCAAGGTACATAGACGCCTCCGACGCCTGGTGCGTGGTGCGCGACGCAGACCACCCGACGAATCTCATCGTAACGAGCAAATTCGAGAATTTCAGATGTATAAACGGCAGGGGTACGGCGATAAGCGTCTCCGACATGTGGGGCTTCATTTTCATGTCTGACATGGTGCTTGACTATTCGGGAACCGCGGAAAGGCACGGGATAAAGGTCGGTTTCCCGGGCTTTAAAATGAAGGACAATGCCGGGGCGCTTATAACCAACGTAAAGGTGATCGGAGAACCGAAAGGGAACGCCGAGGGGCACGGCTTTCAGTTCCATTCAAGCGCAGCCGTGTGGATGAGGGAGATATCTGCCGAGAACTGCTCCGGGTGCGGCATCGACATATCCGCAAGCTGGGCCTATCTGCTGAACAGCAGCATCAGAAACTGCAACGGAACGGGGGTATACGCGACGAGGTGCTTTACCCTTCAGATAGAGAACACAGACATTATCTGTCCCGATAATCACTCCTCCGACCTGAACGGGATTTTCTTCGGGAACGGCTCACACAACCAGATATGCAACGTCAGGATAACCGGCGCGGGGGCAAACGGGGTGTTTATACAGGGAGCGACCAACAATACCGTATGCGGCCTCAAAGCTGACTCGTGCGGCGGATACGGTTTGCTGGACTACGGAGCGCTCACGGCGGTTTCGGGTCTGTCGGGAGAGGGAAACGGGAAAGGCCTGCTCGGAAAAAGGTGACTGCGAACAATGAAGAAGACAATCATAACGTCGGTTCTTGCCGCGCTTCTGCTTCTTGCATCCTGCGGAGGGAATGCGCCAAAGGAGACCGAAAGCACTCAGGCTGAAACCGAATTTGTGCCTCCGGTCCTGCCGGACATCGGCAGCGCGACTCAGCGCAGACCGGACGAAAACGACAACGGAGCCGGGCAGTACGGCCCGAAGGAGGAAATATCCGGCATGGAAAAGACAGAGAAAAACACCGTTTCGCTCAGATCCTGCGGAGCGGCCGGAGACGGGACAAAGGACGACAGCGCCGCGCTGAAGAAGGCGCTGAAAAAGCTGCCGGACGGCGGCTTTGCCGTCATTGAAAAAGGGACGTACAGACTCGCCTCGGATGTCGAGGTCGCCGGGAACGTGACTCTTGTATTCATGAGCGGCGCGAAGCTCTGTCCCGATGAGGGAACGACCCTTACGGTAAAAGGCTTTGTCGACGCCGGTCAGTACAGGATATTCGAAGGCGAGGGAAAGGTTGCGGGCAGCATCAGGAGCGCCGGCTATCCCCACTGGTTCGGAGAAATAGGCAAGGGAGACTCCAGCGCGGCTTTTCAGGCGGCGATCGACGCCTGCCGCGTTGTTAAAATACCGTACAGAAGCACTGCCTACAGAGTCTCGGATCTCGTTATCACGCATCCCGTGCGCATAGAAGGCGTCGGCTCCAAGCAGGTGCAGCTGAAAATCGCGACCGGAACCCCGACCTGCGTTTTTGACATACGGTCCTCCGACGTGTACATCGGCAATCTGAAAATTCAGGGAGACGCGAAGAAATCCTCGGTCTTCCTGTTCAACGACTCGGAAAGGGATCTGAACAACATTACTCTCTCGTCGGTCTGGGCATATGAACTCGGTTATTTCATCAGGGACACCGACACGGGCGGAAAGCACGTCATAAACAATGTAAATCTGCTCGACCTCAGAGGCGACGGATGCCGCATGACGGGCATACGTCTTACCGATTTCCGCTACGGGATACGGCTGAACTGTGTGCAGATACAGAACCTCGGCGCTCAGTACGACGTGAAGTATCCGGGCATGAGCTTCGACGGGGTGCTCGACATGTACATGACCGAGATAGACGTGACCGGACGCGGGCCGTCGAGCACAGGCGCCGGAGGGCTGGTCTTTAAAAACTGCAGCAACGTTACGTTGGAGCGCGCCGACATGGAGCAAATCTGCGGACACGCCATGTATCTTGAAAACTGCTCGGCCTTTTATATGAATCACTGGGTTAGCGGGATGTGGGATGTCGAATCGGTGAAAATGACCGGATGCCGCGACTGCGTATTTGACCTCTGGCTTATTATCGGGGAGAACCACAGCCTGGACAGAAGTGGGGCGAAGAAGTTCGGTGCCGGAGCCCTTAGGATAGAGAACTGTGAACATCTGACTTTCAACGCGCTCCACGTTCAGCGCGTATACGGCGACGGCGTCGTCATGTCTGACTGCTCGGGGAATGTTTTTAATTCTCTTACACTAACTCAGGTGAACGGCAGAGGAGCAGCTGAGGAGGGGGATTGCAAAAGCAATTTCTTCAACGCTCTGAGCATGAGCAGCGTCAAAGGCACAAACCTTATTCTTGTATCGGAAGGCAGTTGCGCAAACGGTGCCGTGCTGTCGGACGGGAAGAAACACGACCGCATCGGCGGTCAGTTTGAAAAATAAACAGAAATGGAATCGAAACGATGAGAAAAAAAGCATGTACGGTGATTGCCGCCGCTTTGATACTGACACTTGCGGCGCTCAGTGTTATATTCGGCGGGCCGAAACTTACTGAGAATCAGTTTTCAACACTTAAAATACTAGCGATTGTGTGCGGATGCAGCGTTGCGTACTGTTTTGTCGCAGGGCAGATAACGCAGAACTTTTCGCAGATGGATAAACTGTGGAGCATTCTGCCGGTTGCGTACGTCTGGATAATCGCCGCGCGGGGCGGAATGAAGGCGAGGCTTGTGATGTACGCGGCCCTTGTGACCGTCTGGGGCATACGCCTTACGGTGAATTTTGCCAGAAAGGGCGCCTACAGCATAAAATTCTGGGAGGGCAATGAGGACTACCGCTGGTCGATAGTCAGAAAAGCCCCTGCTTTCAGGAGCGATTTTGCCTGGACGCTGTTCAATCTGCTCTTTATTTCGCTGTATCAGAACGTTCTTGTTCTCGCGATATGTCTGCCGTCGCTTGCGTGCATGGAATCGGCGGCTATCCTCGGCATATTCGACCTGATCGCCGCTCTTGCGTCGCTTGCATTCCTTGCGCTCGAGACCGTTGCGGACGAATACCAGTGGCGGTTCCATCAGAAGAAAAAGAGGGCTGTCGGTGAGAGCGGCTCGCTTGACAGGGCCCCGATGCCGTACAGCCTCGGCTTCAACACGTCAGGCCCGTGGGGATATATGCGGCATCCTAACTACCTCGGCGAGCAGGGATTCTGGCTCTGCCTGTACATTTTCGTCATTGCCGCCGGCGTCGCGGAAAAGGGTATTTTCAATCTGATGTTTATAGGCCCGCTGTTCCTCGTACTGCTGTTCATGGGCAGCTCCGCCCTCGGAGAGAAGATCTCCTCCGGCAAATATCCGCAGTACGGGAATTACGTAAAACAGGTATTCAAATACCTTCCTCTGCGAAGATTCGCCCCGAACAGATAAAACAAGGCGCGCGTTTAGCCGCCTGCATAAAACACGCCCGGCGGCCTTTTCCGCCGGGTATTTTTCATTGACGCGCAATTCTGCCGCCGGCAGGCGCGCGAAAAACGATTGTACAATTAAACGGGAGTATTTTACAATACTTTTCGGCAAAAAAATGATATAATTGCTTTGCCTTCGGCGAAAAAAACAGAAAAAGAGGCTTTTGAAATGAAATATGTCGACGTAAAGAACGTTACGGTACGAGGAGACCTTCGCGCAAGGCTTATCAAGAACTTTTCACGTCTGCACGATAAGATATACCGCTCCGGCACCGCCGGCCTTCCTCCCTGCTGCTGCCTGGGATGGCCGGGAGACTGGGAGGGGAGAGCGATGCTGGCTCTGGTTCTGGACAGCGAGGCGCTTAAAACCGACGCGGCGGACCTTGAAAATCTTATCGCCTGGATATACAGCCTGATGAACGACGAGGGATACAGGAGCGAGCCGGGCGACAAACTGAACCTGAACGACATAAACGAGCAGATGCATTCGGCCCAGAACTGGCTGATGAGGGCGTTTATGGAATACTACCGCGTGACGGGGAAAACCGAGTATCTCGAGACCGTGAAAACGATACTTGAAAAGCTGTATCTGCCGATAAAACCGCACCTGAAAAACTATCCCCGCACCGCGGAGGACAGGAGCTACGCGCATGAATTTGCGGTCGTCGGAAAAACCAACGGCCAGTTCAGGGAATGGAGACTGTCGTCAGACACCGGATGCCTGTTCATGTGCATGGATTCGCTCGCTCAGGCGTGGGAAATGATAGACGAGGAGCCTCTTCACAGCGAGATATGGGACCTTATCTGTGAAATGCTGAAAACCTTCCGCAACCTCGACTACGTCGGCGGCATGCTTCAGACCCACGCCACCATGACTGGGATGCGCGGAATAATGAGGATTTACAAAAAAACGGGCGACCCGTCTCTGCTTGAGACGCTGAAGAAATATTTTGCCGATTACGAGAAATACGGCCTTTCGGCAAGTTTTGCGAACCGCGTCAATTTCAAGGCGACGAACTGTCATACCGAGCCGTGCGGAATCGTCGATTCATACATGCTTGCTTGCCAGCTGTGGGAGGAGACCGGAGAGAGGCATTATCTCGATCTTTCAAATAAAATCTGGTGGAACGGGCTGATGCGCGCGCAGCGCGAAAACGGAGGAATGGGCTGCGAGACGACCGTGGACGACGGAAGGCTCAAGGTTTTCGACATTTTCTACGAGGCCGCGCACTGCTGCACGATGCGCGGTGCGGAGGGGCTCGGTTATCCTGTGCGGCACGCTGTCCGCAATGAAGCGGGCGTCCTTACCGTTCCGTTCTGGTTTGATTTTGACTCCTCGATTGACGGCGGGCTCATTAAGGTCAGGACAAAGCTTCCGGAGAACGGATACTGCTCGGTCGAGTTTGAAAAGGCGGTCCCGGGAGCGGGAGAGCTTCGCCTATACATACCCGAATGGGCAAAACCGGAAATAACCCTGAACGGAAGAAGGGCGGAGTTCGAAACAGACGGCTGCTTTGCCGCTGTAAAATCGGATTTCGCGCATGGAGACAAATTGGAAATAAGATATGAAATTCCGCTGTATAAACTTCCGGCGGATTTTTACGGGCACTCGGACAGGGGCAGATGCCTTGTAATGTACGGAAATCTTGTGCTCGGAACCGAAACCGCTCTGGACGAGAAGATCGAAACCGGGAAATTCGAATATGCGGGAAACGCTGAATTTACGGCGTACGGAAGAAAATTCGTCCCGCTGCACCGCTGCCGGGACATGTCGAAAGAAGAGGTCATGGTAAAATCGTGGCAGATAGTTTTTAACGAGTGAGAAAGCGATGAAAAAGATTCTTTTATTTACATCGGTCCTGCTTGTCATATGCTCGCTGATGCCGGTAAGCGTCAGCGCGGGATGGTCAAGGCCGGAAAACGGCGCATATAAAGAAGGGGACGCAATAGTGGTAAGGTTCGGCACACCGGAGGCGGTCTCCGACGCGCTGAGCTCGACGTACGGCCTTGTCGCAGCGTGTTTTGACGGGTGCATGCAGCTTAAGCCGTATTTCTCTCCGGGCATTTTCGTTCTTGATTTCAGCGGAAAAAACGCAATCAACGCGGACGAATACAGATACATGAAGATCAAGTATTTTGCCAATACGATGTACAGCAGCGCCACGGTTTATTTCGCGACGAACAAATCGAACAACGAGATAACCGGTTCAAACAGTTTTTCGTATCAGCGAGGACGGGCGAAAAAGTGGACCGAAAAGATCGTAAACGTCGGGGAACTTTCTTCGAACTGGACGGGATACGTGAGCGCTATGAGAGTCGATTTTTTCACCCAGGCGCTCGGGAGCATAAAGGCCGATGAATACGGATTCGTAGAGTATATTGCTTTCTTCAGAACAGAGGAGGAGGCGAATGAGTTCGGCGGTCTGACGGCGGAACAGGAAAACGGCACCGATCTTGTTTCTCTCTACGCAAAGGGATACCGCACGTCCAGAGTGGACGGAATAGAATACACCGTGCCGGGAATCGAAAGGGCTCTTTCGTCCGCAGCGATTAAAAAGGCGCCTGTGAACGGAAATACGGAAAACGACGGAAAACCGGCCGGGAGAGGCAGGCAGATAACGAACGGCCAGATCCTGATTATCGCGCTGACTGCGATTTTCGGTCTGGGCGCGATTGCCGTGGCGGCTGTCGTTGCGGGGAAGAAAAAGGACAGCGCTGTTCAGGCGGACGAAAAGAAGGAGGACGGCAATGAAAACGGATAAGCTGATTGCGCTTCTGTGCGCCGCCGCGGTCGTGTTCGGTGTCCTGGCCGCATGCGCTTCAAAGCATGAAACGGAAACGACGCAGACGCCTTCGACCGAGCCCGCGGGACTGCCCGAGGGGTTTGTCGCGCAGGAGGTTTCCGAATGCGTGGACAGGAGCGGTTACAATATGCGCATAGGAGCGTATCTGTGGTACGGATTCGAGGGGTGCAGCTTCACGCAGCGCCACATAGACGAATTTTACGAATACCGCGAGCCGCTGTGGGGCTACGGCTATCCGGACGTTGAGGACATGGAATTCCAGATACAGCTTGCGTACGATTACGGACTGGATTTCTTCGCCATCGACTACTATTCGTCAGTGACTGACGCTTACAACGCCCAGCCGGCGGATTACTTCGTAGCGGCGAAAAACAGCAGACTGCTTGACTTCTGTCTTATAGTCATCGACGCAGACTCAAACACCACCCCGAACAGAGGGAACTGGGACGTCTCGCGCGACAAGTACATTTATTACATGTCGCAGGACAATTCTCTGAAGATAGACGGCAGACCCGTAATTGTCTTTCACGTTCCGGATCAGCTGATTACCTCTCTCGGAGGCGCGGACAGTACGAGGGAATGCCTTGACGACCTGGAACAGAAAATGATGGAAAAGGGCTATCCGGGGATTTATGTTCTTGCCTGTGCGGGACCTGTCGAGGCGAATCAGTCGTCTTTCTCGTCGGACAGGTGCGACAGCAGGACGTTCCTTTCAAAGCTCGCGATCTACGAGAAGGCGGGTTTTGACGCCTTTACGTCGTACAACTATATTATTTTCGACAAGGTTAACGGAAGTTATGAAAGCGACTACAGAACGTTTGCGTCGCATTTCGAGGACTGCTGGAACGTGTTTTCAAAATACTCGTCAAGCAGGTACGCGCCGTGCCTTCTCGGAGGCTGGGACGACAGACCGCGCGAGACTGAAATAGCGGGCCGCGCCTCCTACGCTCTCGGAAGGACGGCGGATGATTTCCGCGACCATATTCTGAATGCGTACGGCTGGCTGAAGAACAATCCGGACAACGCTCTGAGCAACCTCGGCTTCATATACGCCTGGGACGAGATAGACGAGGGCGGCTACATAATTCCCACAAAAGGGGAGGGCTTCGCGATGCTGGAGGGGCTGAAGGCCGCGGCGGATATTATAAACGGAGAGTGTTATAAATGAAGAAAATAATCTGTTTGCTTTTGTGTCTCGCGGTTTTTGCGGTTTCGTGCGCAAAGACTGACGCGGAAACCGGGGGAAGTTCCGGCACGACCGAAAAGGAGGTCGATAACATGATAAGGACTGCGGACGGACTTGTGTTCGAGAGGACCGGCGACGACAAAATTAATTTCATCGGCAGATGGTTCGAAAAGGAAATAGACGGAGCAAACCATCATGTCACCGTCAACGACGGGAGCGAACTTCAGTTCGCAGTGTCGGGAACGGAAACGGTAACGGTCGGTTTCACAGTTATAACATCGCTTAAAACGCCGTATTACGCTTATATGATCGACGGTTCCGATCCTGTGAGAAAGCTGATTACAGACGGGGATATCGCGCTTCCCGATACCGGAGAACACATAATAAGGATAATAACCGACGGTATAACCGAAGGCGAAGCAAAATATAAAGGCGAGATCGGATTCGCCTTCAGCGGCGCCGACGCGCACGGCGGGGAGATAATCGGGATAAAAGCGCTGAACAAAGTGATAATGTTCATGGGCGACAGCATAACGGAGGGCGTCCGAGCCCTGAACATGTCCGCCGACAGCGACGGAAATTCCGCTACTCATTCATTTCCGTGGTATACGGCGGCAAAACTGAACTCTATAGCCGTAAACTGCGGATTTGCGGCGTCCGGGACCGTCGGAGCGGGTTCGTTCGCGCCGTTCCTCGACACGGTAAACAGGCTTTCGGAGACAAGAGAGAACGACATTCCCGCGCCGGACGTGGTGGTTGTCAATTACGGTCACAACGACGTGTATTTCAAGGACACGGACGTTATGCCTAGATATAAGGCCGCCCTTGACGCGCTTCACGCAAAATACCCCGACGCGCCCGTCTTTGTTGTCATTCCCTTCAGCCAGACACACGCGGAAACGATACGCGCGTGCTGCGAGGGAAGAGATTACGTTACGGTAGTTGAGACGGAAGGCTGGAATCCGGCGACGACGGACGGCGTTCACCTGAATTCCCTTGGTGCAAACAGTGTGGGGGTGCGCCTGGCGGCAGCAATCAGGCAAACGCTCGGAGACGGTTTCTTTGACGCCGAATAATTCAACTTAAAAACGGTGAACATTGAAAAAACTACAAATTTACAATTGTTATCCGGGATTATTCCATTATTTTTCGGAAAAAAGATGATATAATTTTATTCAGAAATGAAATCGGAGGTTATTCATGAAAAGGTTTCTGTTTTTTACCGTGCTGGCGGTCCTGCTGTCCTGTATGGCGCTGAGCATTTTTGCTTCCGTCCAGGATACCAGCATATTTATCGAAAAGGGACGTTATTTCGTCATTAAAACGGCCCCTGCGGATCAGGTCTTCGACGCCGACGGGTCCATCAACGGCTCGATTTTCAAATGGGGTCTCGGCAGCCTTCTGGAGGCCACGGACGACGGCGTGAAGATCAAAGGCGGTTCCGCCGGCGAACTCACGGTCGGATTCGGTTCTGCCGGAACGCTCGGGATCGAAACGGTTGAAGACACGTTCGTGACCGAGGATCTCAAATACTTCGGAATGAGGTACAAGACCGCCGAGGCGTGCAGAGTCGGCGTTATGTTTATGCTCCCCGGAAACGAGGCGAACTGGGACAGCTGGAACAATCCGGACTATACGGCGTATTATGATTTCCCAGCGTCGGAGGAGTACACGATAGTATGCTTCGAGCTTCCGGCGACAATGCAGTTTTCGGAGAATCCTTTCATTATGGGCTGGGAATGCCAGTCTGCGCCCGCGGACGTGTATGTGACGGACATCTGCTTCTTCGCATCTGAGGACGAGGCGCGCAATTTTGCCGAAAACTACGAGGAGCTTTCGACGATTCCCGAAACGACGGAAACGGATCCGCCGGCGACCGAGCCCAGGCAGACGGAAAACCCGGGAACTAAGCAGCCCGAGGAGAGCAAAAACACTCCCGTTGTCACGTCCGGTACCACGACAACGCCTGCAACGGATAATGAAACGACCTCAGAAGGCCTTACGACCGGCGCGATGATAGGCATAATAGCCGCCGTGACCGCGGTCGTGGTCGCAGTCATCATTATAATCGCAAAGAAGAAAAAATAAATCCTTAAAGGAGAAAAATAAAATGAAAAAAATAATAGCACTACTGCTGACGGCGGTCATCATTCTTGCGCTGTCGGCGTCAATGGTTATCGACTCGTCGGCGGTCGATTCGTCCTATATCTGGCAGATCAATGACGCGCTCGACAACGAACACCTTGTGATTAATGTCGGCGACCCGTATCAGTTCAACCCGTCCGACGCGACAAGCCAGGGCTTCTATTCGGGGTTGTTCCAGTGGGGACTTCAGTCCGGATGCACGGTTTCGGACGGAGCGCTCCACGTTCCGGCTGTTGACGGCGGCAGAACGTTTGTTTCCATTTATGCCGATCAGTCCGCGGGCGGATGGCCTCATTCACTTTCAATAGACACTGCTGTTTTCAAATACATAGCTTTCACCTATAAGACGGCGGCTGATGCCAGCGTTCATTTTATGTTTTCATATGAAAAACCGGATGGTTCGGAATTTGATACAAACGGATGCAACCCCGATTTCAACCTTCCTGCTTCAAATGACTGGACGACGGTTGTGTGTGAGATTCCGCAGTCAAAGGTTCAGCAGAAGGTGTCCGTTATGACCAGATTTGATGTTTTCTGCACTTCGCAGGTTGACATGAAGAATATTGGTTTCTTTAACACTGAAGCTGCCGCAAAGGCGTATTACGGCATACAGGACACTAATCCTTCGCAGGGCGGCGAAGGCGAAACAACGACCGGCCGTCCCTACGTTATAACGAAAGAGGGAAGCTATATAGTAGTTAACATGCAGCCGGCTGAGAACGTCATAAACGCCGACTCGTCGAAGAATCCCGTGTTCGCTGTTACCCAGCCGGTTTACACGTCGACCGCCGACGGAATAAAGTTTGCGGCCGGTTCGAACGGGTTCGGCGAGATGAATGCCTACGGATCGCTTGGCACGGCGGGATTTGAGGAAGTCCCCGGGACTTTCGTTCCGTCGACGCTGAAATACGCCGTCATCAGATACAAAACCGCCGCCGACACCCAGATACGCGTAAGGTTCGCGGTTATGAACGGGGACGACTGGGCAACGTCATGGGGCGACCTTGAAAACTATTCCGTCGTTGCCGACCTCAAGGCAACGGATGATTACAACATCGCCGTGGTGGAGATCACCGAAGCAATGAAAATCAACACGGCACCATTCCTTGTCGGTTATGTCGCAAACGGGGATATCCCGGCTGACATTGAAATAACAAACGTCGGTTTTTTCGCAAGCGTAAGTCTGTCGCAGGAATATTTCAACATATCTGCGGTTTCGGTGGAAACGTCTGATTCGTTTATCATCCCGGCCGCTGTGTCCGCGATACTTCTGATCGGCGCGGCCGTCATCATCGGCAAAAAGAAAAGATAAAACATAAAAGCTTTCCGGCGCCGTTCCCGGCGCCGGAACTTTAATAAAATTCGGGTAAACGCAATGAAAATTAAAATAACTGCGCTGTTTCTGGTCTGTCTCATGTTCGCGGCGGTATTTGCCGGATGCGGAAACGGGGGCGTAAAACCCGGAAACACGACAAACAATGACGACGGCAAGCTTGAGGCAAGCCTGTCGATACTTCCCAAAAAAGATTACGACGGATACGATTTTGTCATAACGTATCGCGATCTTTACAATTCCGTGGACGACATGGCCTTCAGTCAGGACAACGACAACGTGCTCGACAAGGCTCTTTATGACCGCGCCATGAAGGTTATGGACTACTACCACGTCAATATTGTTCCCAACGTCATTCAGGGCGACTGGGCGGGACAGGGAGCGCTTGAATCCCTTGTTGTCGGCGACAACGATTACGACATTATAATGCCCCATTCCCACATAGCGTGGGGGACGTACATAACAAACGGTTACGCGCTCGAATGGACTGAAAATATGAAATACAACCATCTGGATCAGGCGTGGTGGGATCAGGGTGCGTACGAATGCCTGTCGGTCGGAAACAAGTATTACACCATGCTCGGTGATTTCAGCTGGAAACTTACGGGGTCATCAGTTGGCGTGCTGTTCAACAAGGCGGTGTTCGACGAGATAAACGAGAAATACCCGTACGAGTACGTCGACAACATGACGTGGACTTTCGACGTTTTTCATGAGATCGCCAGACGTTCGGTCAAGGATATGGACGGCGACGGACAGATAACGCTCGGGAACGACAGATTCGGCTACACAACCAATTTGTATATGGGTCCGGTCGGCTTTCTGTGGACTACGGGCAACGGAATAATCGGCAAGGACGGCGACGACGTACCGTATCTGGACGTATACCATGAGTCGACAGTCAACTTGTACGACAAATTTTTCAAAATGATGGGCGAGAACGGGTTTTATATTCACAACAACCGCGACAGTTTCCAAACACAGGCCCATCAGGAATTTGTTAACGAGCAGGTCGTAATGATCGACACTTTGATTGAGAACATAAGCCAGCTCAGAAACATGTACGACTGGGGCATAGTTCCCTATCCCATGTTCACGGAATCCGTCGGCAGGTACTATTCGACGGCGGACGCCGGAGTTCATTCCCCGGTCATTCCGTACAACACGAAAGACCCCGACAGGACGAGCATGGTCCTGGAGGCACTGGCGATAGAGGGTTACAATCAGGTGATTCCGGCGTTTTACGACGTGACGCTTCAGATCAAGTATACGGACGACGACAAATCGCGCGACATGCTTGATCTTATAAGAGGCACAAGGCGGTTTGACCTCGCATATTATTCCAACAGTTGCGGATCCGATTTCGCGCTTGTCGGTACAAGGTTGTTCCTTGAAGGTTCTTCGTTTACAAACTTTTACGCAAAACACGAGGAAATGGCAAGGGAAAGCATTGATGAATTCATAGAGGTTCTGATCGGAAAATAAAATCAAAATCTCCCTCCCAAACGGGAGGGAGAAATATTATTGTTTTATTTCGGTCCTTCTTTTTCTGATTTCTGTCGGCAGAAGATTTTTTCTCTGCTTCATGCATTTGACGAGGTGTGAGGAATCGTAAAATCCGCATTCCGCGGCTATTTCCGCGACGCTCATGTCACTCCCTTCAAGCAGTTCCTTTGCCTTTTCAAGACGGAAATTTATTATGTATTCGTTGGGGGTCATGCCGAGATAACCGCGGAACACCTCGTGAACCTTCGATCTTGACACGCCGAGTTCAAAGGCGATTGTTTCCACGTTGAGCGGTTCCCCGTATCGTGTGCTGATTATTTCAAAGAAATCAACAAGCAGTTTTTCGTCGGTCGAACGTTTGGCGGTCGGGACTGCTGACGCGGTTTGGCCGGTGTAGATCTCGCACAGGTCGGCGATCAGCTCCTCGGTCCGCGAATGAATCCGGAGAGCGTCGCTTACGCTGATTTCCGGCAGGACCGCTATCATGGCGGTGCGCTCAATGCTGTTGAAGATTCTTTCGTAATCAGCGCCTTTTAAGCGGAGAAATCCGGGTATTCCGGCAAGTATCCGGAGGCTAGGGCGTATGTTGAAAAGGCTGTTGTAACCGGGAAGGGGCAGAAATTCGTCCTGCCGTTTGAGAAAGAAATCGTTGTGTATGATAATGTGGTAAACCGAAAGGTTGTCGCAGCTGTAGTAGCCGTGGGAATCGCCCGGAGGCATGACGAAGAAATCCCCGACTGAAAGCTCGAAAATACGGTCGGCAATGTAAACGACACCTTCCCCTCCTATTATGAAATTGAGTTCGTGGTAGTCGTCGTGGCTGTGAAGTCCTATTGAGTAGTCGTTAAACAGCAGGTGTTTTACGAGCAGATAGCTTCCGGCGTGTTTGGGGCTGCTGACCCAGGGAGAGTTTATGCAGGTACCTATCGTCTTAGGATAATACATTTTTACATTTCTCCGTCGTTAAATTAGTAATATTGTATCATACTTTTTTATGAAAGTCAAGTAATATGTTTAAAAAAATACTCTTTTTATTTTGCGCTGCTTTGCTGTTATCTGTTTTATGTCTGTCTTTGATTTCCGCGACAGGATACGACGGTATGCCGGAGAGCCGCGTGTCAACTCCTCCTATGGGTTTCAATACATGGTTTATTTACACGGACCTGTACAACGAGGATAAAATCAAACTTGTTGCCGATAAGCTTGTCAGCACCGGTCTGCGAGATTTGGGATATACATATATACAGATAGACGTTGGTCTGTGTGTTGCCGGCAGCGGATATGAAACAAGAGATGCAAACGGCAATCTAAAAGCCGATCCGAACCGCTTCCCAGGAGGTATACTGCCACTTGCCGAATACATTCACAGAAACGGGCTGAAAGTTGGATATTATACTGATCTTGGTGTTACCGGCTGCGGAAACGAGCAGGGCAGTTACGGTCATTACCGGCAGGATGTCAACACATTTATATCATGGGGAGCGGACCTTATCAAAGTTGACAGCGGCGGCGGTCATGTAGATTATGAAAGTCACGCGGCGGCCTATCGTGATTTTATTGACGGGATAATAGATGCTTCACCCGACAGAAAGATTGCCTTCAATATATGCTGCGGCGGAGGGTTCGGAGTCGAAAGCTTCGGACCGGAACTGGCTTCGGATTATTATAGCAAAGTGGGAGCGCCGGTTTTTTACCGAACCAATTATGATATATCAGCTTCGATGCCGATTGTTTTCTGGGATGATGACACGCATAGCGTGATCAGAACATTCGATAAGACCGCAGAGCATCCGGAGAACTCTTTCCCCGGTGGCTTCAACGATATGGATGCCTTGATTCTTGAATACAACGGTCTTACACCGGATGAAAACAGGGCTTACTTCACTCTGTGGTGCATACAGTCCTCTCCCCTGTTGCTGGCAGTCGATCTTCCAAACATAAAAAGCGAAACCCTTGAAATGATTAGCAACAAAGAGGTTATAGCGGTGGATCAGGATCCGCTATGCAAGGCTGCTACCAAAACCAGCGAGACAACGGAGGGGCTTCAGGTTTGGTCAAAAATCATGCAGGACGAAAACGGCAAGGCTGTACGTTGCGTTACGCTGTTCAACAGGACCGATGAGAAGCGTGAGATTGGGGTAACATGGAATGAGCTTGGTATGCTTGACAGCTGCTCGGTGCGTGATTTGTGGGAAAAAAAGGATCTTGGATTATTTGAGAAAGGTTTTTCGTGCGAGGTACCATCTCACGGCGTAGTCTTGCTGAAAGTCACCGGCATGTCCGACGGAAGAACCGAAGCCGAGGATTTCAGTTCATCATCATTACAATCTGTAAAAGCGGAGAAATGCGAAGAAAGTACGCTTGATGTCGGAAACATTACCAAAGGCTGTTGCCTGAAGTACGATAAAATAGATTTCGGAAGCGGGGGAACATCTCTTGAAGTCAGAGCGGCCGCAATTTCAGATGGTGTTCTTGAACTGAGAATAGACTCGGCGGACGGCGAGATTATATCCGAGTGCTTTATTAGCGGAACTGGCGGTTCGCAGAACTGGGAGACATACACATCGCGAATAAACAGCATAAAAGGATTCCATGATGTGTATATAACCTACAGAAGCGATTTTGAAGAACCGCTGAAACTGAATTGGTTCAGGGTCAATCATGAAGGAAAAACAGAAGAAAAATCTGGATATGAAATTGAAAGACGGACAGTATTTCATCAAGATGTTCTTAAGACGGCAGTAATAGTTGTTTTGTCTTTAACATCACTGGCTGGAATTATTACTGTTGTATGGCTTTACGTTGTATGGTCAAAAAAGACTGATGCTTCGTTACTGAAAGGGGAAAAGAATTGAAAAAAATATTGCTATCGCTTACAGTGTTATTTGCTGTCACGTTTTGTCCTTGTCTTTTCTCAAATGCGCAGAACACTTCGGAGTCTATTATTTGGATGGCAGATGATCTGCGCGATTATTTCAGCGATGAGGCTGTAACCCCTGAGAATTATTCGATTTTTGATGGCTCATTTAGGATTGAATCGCGAAGATCGGGTAATTATCGCATCACATTTGCCATAATACGGCCACATAAATGGTCGGAGACTTTTATGCCGCCGGATATTACCAAACTTAGCATAATGGCTGTCAAATACAAAACAAACGCGGCTCTTGTGCTGGAATTTCATCCTAACACATATGGCGGTTACACATTTACGGACAGCGGAGCTTCACCGAGTGGTCAGCTTACGGTCTGGCCCCAGACAAGACGGCAGGACATGGTTCCGGATGGAGAATGGCACCTTCTGACGATTGATCTGTCATCGCTTAAAGAAAAGACTTCAGCCCGTAATTACCTTGGCATGTTGCGGTATGATCTTGTTTACCGGCACGAGGCTGGCGGTACTGAACAGACGGATATTGATTATATAGGTTTTTTTGCGACGGTTGAAGATGCAATAGCATATGAAGAAGCACAGACTCGTCACACTGCCGTTATTGATGCATGCGTTGTTGCTGAACAAGCGAAAAAAAACACGGATGATACGTCGGTCAACAAAAAAGCGACTAAAGATATGGGCAATGGAACTGTTAGCAGAACGTTCATAACGGTTGCCGCGGTACTGCTTATAGTTACGCTTGGGTCAGTTGTTGCGGCTGTTATTCTGATCAAACGTATAAGAGAGAAAAAACAATTACACTGAAAAGGAGTTAGAATTATGAGTGCAGTTTTTTATAAAGGGGCAATGGGTGCTTTTGTTGATTCGGTTGAAGACAGCGTTCCGGTTCGTTTCAGATATAACGGCAGGGAATTTGATTTCAGCCGTACCGGAAACGATGAGTGGAGTTGTTCGAGGGGTGGACTTGAAATAAAAATAATACGCAGATGTGACGAAAAACACGATGCACTGATCTACCGGACTGAGATTAAAAATATATCGGGATCTATTGTTACCGGCTTTGATCTGACCCCGATTTTTATAAGAATGAACACCGTTGTGAACGGACGTCCGCGCGTACGCACGATGGAGGGGTGCCGTCATTATGATTCGACCTGTCCGACAAGAGCATTTCACCTGAGAGACTATACATTTATGACACACGATCACAGCCGGGCTGTTGAAATCGGCGGGAACTGCTCAAGAGAGTGGTCGCCCGTAATGCAGTTTGCGGTAAGCGGAGTGACAAAAAGCGGTTTCTTTGTTCTTCCGGAATGGTCGGCAAGCTGGACTCTCAAGGCAGGTCATGAGTTTGACACGTTTTCCGGAGAGCCGGGCAATCCTTTTGTAGTACAGGGCACGATGGCTACTTTGGTTGATTCAGTCCAGCCCGGCGAGACGGTTGTTATGCCGAATGTTCACCTGGTATTCTTTGATGAAAAGGAATGGGATGAGGCGGATAACCGTTTGAGACGCTATCTGACAGATATTTCAGCAAGGCTGAACGGCAGAATTCATTACCCCGTTTCGTATGACCACTGGTTCGGGATTTACGGCAGATTCGATGTAAACTATCTGATGGAACAGGCAAAAAGAGCTGCTGAACTCGGTTGCGAGTATTTCTGCCTCGACGCTATGTGGTACAAACCGTGCGGAGACGGTCTCTCAACAGGCAACTGGGACACGCCGGATCCGAATAAATTTCCGAACGGTAAGGCTGATATAAAACGGCTTGCCCATTATGTAAGAAGTCTCGGAATGGGCTTCGGCATCTGGCATCTTCTGCAGTTATGTTATGAGGGAAGCACTGCCAGGGAAAAATATCCTGAGGCTTTTGACGATATTCTTCTTGCTCTTGACCGCGAGGAAGGATTTAATTATGCGCTTGACACGATTTCGAGTTATGTTGAGGATTACGGCATTACATGGACACGGTTTGAAAGTTTTGCGCATGACGGGCTGAAATACAACCGCAACTACGACAGGCTGATTAATACGCTGAGAAAAAAATATCCTGATCTTTACATAGAGATATGCTCCGGAGGCGGACAGAGACTCGATATAAACAGTATACTCCGTACCGACGGAAACTGGCTCAGCGATCATACAAGCAGCCCGGAAGGCTGTCGCATGGCACAGACAGGAGCGTTGAGATTCTGGCCCGCCCATTTTCTCAATATGGCGGTCACGGCATTCAAAGGACGTGCTTCGCAGACTGCGACGCTGTATGAAGGAATTTCGCGAATGCCCGGCGTGCTGTCGTTCAACGGAGCGATTTCGGAATGGACAGACGAGGAAACTGCTCTGATGAAGCAATGCGTCGATGTGTACAAAGCTACGCGCCATCTTAAGGATCAGCCTGTGTTCTTTCCGCTCGGTCAGCCGCAGAGCGTTGACGATTGGGAAAGCGTCGTGGTGGGCGACGGTTCGGGAGAAGCACAGCTTCTCTTCGTGTTCAGGCTTGAAGGCAAGGATTGCACATCATTCACCGCTCCGGGGAGCGGGGAATGGGAAAAACTTATCGAGAGCGACATGACCGAACTCAGTCAGAACGGGGACTGCATTACTGTAAAAATGCCCCAATACTGCGGGGCAATCTGGATAAGAAAGCACTGATGCGGCTTGCGGCCTTTCAACATAAGGCTGTCTTGTACATCAAAACATTGTGCGTTTGATTAGCGACATATGTTTTGCTTAAGGTTGAAAAAAGCGGCAACTGTTACCGCTTGAATGAAATAATGGAAAACGAAAAACACATGGTAAGAAAATCACTGACAATAACAGCGGCTGTTCTGCTTTCCGCGATTTTTTGCGCAACGGCCGTCTTTTCAGCAAACAAGGAGTATCCCGTGACAGGAAACGGTATGTCTGCCCCTCCGATGGGGTTCAACACATGGTACGTCTATCTGGACGGATGGACGCAGGAAACAATAAAGGACGTTGTCGGTGCGCTTGAGGCAAAGGGCCTGCGCGACCTCGGATACCAGTATATTCAGCTTGACTGGGGCTGGTGCGCGGGCAACAGAAGCTGGTACGAAAAAAGGACCGAAAGTGGGAAAATGAATCCCGATCCGTGGAAATTCACCTCTCCCGTCCCGCTTCTCGCAAACTATCTGCACAGGCGCGGTTTCCGCATCGGGTACTATACCGACACGGGTTTTGACGGCGTGGGAGAGGGCATAGGCTCTGCCGGCCACTACGAGGACGACATAAATCAGTTCGTCGGCTGGCAGATGGATTTCCTGAAGGTCGACAGCGGGGGAGGCCATCCTCTTCACGACACCCTGGCGGAGGCTTACGCCGAAATATTCGAGGCTATCATCAGTTCGGGGTCGGAAGTCGGCATACCGGTCTGCCTGTGCGGAATTGACGTGAACAGCGTTGCTCCGCTTTACGAAAAATACGTCGGGGATAAAATCCCGTTTATCTATTACCGCGTCGCGGCGGACATAAGCTCGTCGATTCCGAAAGTGAACTGGGACGACCCGGTTTTCAGCGTTCTGACGACTTTTGACGCGGCAATGGCTCATCCCGAGATGTCAAGACCGGGGCTGTATTTCGACATGGATACGCTGATGCTTGAAAACAACGGTCTGAGCGACGAGGAGAACAGGTCGTATTTCACCATGTTCTGCATAGCTCCGTCGACCCTGTTTCTGGCGGTGGATATTCCGAATATGTCGGACAAAACTCTTGAGCTGATTTCAAACGAGGAGGCGATCGCGGTCAATCAGGATCCGCTCTGCAACGCGGCGCGTCTTGTGCGCGAGGATTCGTCGGGGCTTCAGGTTTACAGCAAGGTGCAGAGTGACGAAAAGGGGCATAAGGTGCGCGCCGTCATGCTGCTCAACCGGACCGGAGAAGAACGGGAGATATCGGTAAACTGGAAGGACATAGGACTTGACGGAAACTGCTTTATACGCGACATTTGGCAGAAGGCGGATGTTGCTCCGTCCGCGGAGGGGTACGTTTCTTCCGTCCCGTCACACGGTGTCGTTTTTCTGAAAATCACCGAAGAGGCCGTCGATCCGGATTATAAAGAACCCGAATCATCGGCGGAGGACACGCAGGGAACGGACAGCGGTAAAAAAGGGGGAATCAGCGTCCCGGCCGTTATCGCCGCGTCAGGCGCCGGCGCTATCGTAATTGCTGCGGCTGCGTTCGTGGCGTTCCGCAAAAAGAAATGACAGTATGAAAGGGAAAAAGACAATGGAAAAATTCAATTTAATGCCAACCCCGCCCATGGGGTTCAACACATGGTACTACTACACCGACAGATTTGACGAAAAGCTGATATTTGATATTGCCGACAAACTCGTCGACACCGGTCTGCGCGATCTGGGCTACAGGTATATCCAGATAGACTACGGCTGGTGCGTGAACGAAAAGGACTATCCGACGAGAGACGAAAACGGCGATCTTCTCCCCGATCCGCACAAATTTCCCCACGGCATGAAATACGTCGCGGATTATCTTCACGGAAAAGGTCTGAAGATCGGGTATTATACCGACATCGGAGTCCGCGGCGTCGGAAACGAGGAGGGCAGCTACGGCAGATACCTTCAGGACGTCAGGAGATTCGCCTCATGGGACGCAGACCTTGTCAAGGTCGACGCGGGAGGCGGAAACGTCGACTATCCGGATTATGAGGCGGCGTACAGGGCGTTTGCGGAGGCAGTTGAACAGGTTAACAGGACGGCAGAAAGGAAGATTGTTTTCCACGTGTGCTGCGCGGGGGATTTCGGATCGGTGAACTGGGGCACGGGCCTCGGCCATTACTGCCGGACTTCGCGGGACGTGTCGGCTTCCATTCCGACCGTCAACTGGGACATGACCGATTTCAATCTTATGCTGACGTTCGACCACAACAACCGCAGGCCCGATATGTGCGGCCCGAACGGGTTCAACGATATGGACGCTCTCATGCTGACGGGCGGACTGAGCGAAACCGAAAACGTATCGTATTTCACTATATTCTGCATAGAGGCGTCTCCTCTCATGCTTGCGGTCGATCTGCCGAATATAGATGAAACGACGCTTAAGATAATATCGAACAGCGAGGCGATAGCAGTCAATCAGGATCCGCTCGGAATACAGGCGACGCTGAGGTACGAAAACGCCCCCGGCCTTCAGGTATGGGCAAAGCCGCTCGCAAACGGGGATTACGCCGTTATGCTTCTTAACAGAACTGCATTCGGGGCGGATATGTCTCTCAGGATGACAGAAATCGGGATGGAAAAAGCGCTTGTCAGAGACCTGTGGGAGCACAGGGATATCGGGGTTTTCGAAGAACTGAACGTGAAGGTCGAATCTCACGGGTCAAAGCTGTTCAGGATCTTCAGGTGATAAGATGATAAAGGCCGGAAGAAAAGGCATCTGTGTACTGCTTGCCTGTATGCTGCTTGCGTCCTGTGCTTCGATACCGGAAGACACGGAGGAAAAAAGCTTGAATATAATACTGACTTCTCCGGAAAACGGAGCAGAGAACGTAATGACGGCGAACCAGCTGGTAAACATGTTTATGGACGGATCATACGCATTCGGTACGGACGATCCGTACTCGGCTTTTACCGGTCTGCCATCCGGCGGCGCGCAGACAAAACCCGTGACGTTCAGATGGGAAAACCAGGAAGGAACGTCCGCGGACATTTTGCACCTTGCCCTTAATTCGGAGTTTGACGGCGAGTGGACCTTCCCGGTTGCGGGAAATCAGATGGAAATCGACAGCCTGATGGGCGGAACGACGTATTTCTGGAAAGTGACGGGTGCGGACGGCACAACGTCAGACGTTTTCAGCTTTACAACGGCGGATGTGCCGCGCATCGTCAGGATCGACGGGGTTTCAAACTGCCGTGACCTCGGCGGATGGCAAACGGAAGACGGCGGCAGGATGAGACAGGGCATGATTTACCGAACCGCGACGCTTGACGATATTACGGAGGAGGGCGTAAAGTTCTGCCGCGAATTTCTGCGGATAAAAACGGAGCTCGATCTGCGCAACGAGGGCGAGGGCACGGCCGGGTCGACTCTCCTCGGCGAAGGGGTGAACTACATACGCATATCCCCGCCGTATTACGTGGATGACGGACACGGTCTGTTCGACAAAGGATACACCGAGGGAATGAGGCAGATATTCGCCGTTTTTGCCGATCCGGACAACTATCCGATACTGTTCCACTGTTCCGCCGGGGTCGACAGAACGGGAACCGTTGCGTTTCTGCTGAGCGCCCTGTGCGGCATGAGCAGGGAGGATATCTTCCACGAGCATGATCTTTCTCTCATACAGTTTCTGCCGGCAGGGCATAAAGATACCCTTACAGACCATTATTCGCGGCTGTTCAATCCGATGTATCAGAGCCTTGCAGACAGGGGCGGCGGCACGCTGAAGCAAAATACCGAGCAATACTGCCGCGATATAGGCGTCAGCGACGCGGAGATTCAGGCGATACAGCGCACCCTTATCGCGGAGATGCCGGGCGGAGAGGTCGAAGATCCGGGATCGCAGTCGCCGGGGACTTCCGGGAAAGCAAGAATCAACATTCCCGTTGTGATTGCCGCGGCCGCGGGAGGACTAATAATCATTCTCTGTACCGCGTTCGTTGCTTTCCGGAAAAAGAAACTCTGATAAAAAATCGACACAATTTTTGGCGAATCTTGACTTAGCGGAAAAAAATGTTATAATAATATGCGTAACATATATTGATATCCGGAATTTTGTTCCGTCCGTTACAGGCACATACACGGTTAGGGTTTATGTTTTTCATTCGAGCGAATAAGAAAACTGTTATCTTAATGGTATGAATCAGAGTCTCACGGAGAAGCCTATCACAGAACTTTTGAAAACATCGGACAAACACCCAAACAAATAAAGGTCCCACACTTGTTTGATGAATGCGCTTTTTGCGGAATACTAAAAGCAATACTTTGATATTTTTATCCGAAACCCAACCTTTTTCAAATTTTTCGCCTCTTATGTGGTGAAACGGATAAGAACGGAGAAAAAGAATGAACAAGTATAACGGATACGACGATACGACGCTTGTTGAAATGACTCTGCTCGGCGATAGTGACGCATACGGAGAGCTTGTTTCGCGCCATGAAAAAGCGGTCATTGGGTCTGCGGTGAAAATCACGAAGAATGAGTTTTCCGCGCAGGACGCCTGCCAGGACGCGTTTGTTTCCGCATGGATGAATCTGTCACAACTGAGAGAAAAAGCGTTGTTTCGTCCGTGGGTCTGCGCTATCTGCGTCAGGTGCGCTCTGAAAGTTAACGAGCGCTATGCCGCCGCCATACCCGCAATAAGTCTTGACGCGCTTGATTTTGATATTCCGGACGCGGAGCGGTTCGATGAATATGACGATATTCATGACGCCATTTCGAAACTGAGCGAAAAGATCAGAAACGTTATACAACTTCATTATTTCGACGGATATTCCGTTTCCGAGATTGCCGAAAGGCTGTCCGTACCGGTCGGAACGGTCAAATGGCGGTTAAACGAAGGCAGAAAAAAACTAAGGGAGGGATTCGAAATAATGGAAAAAGAATTTGATGAAAATGAAACTATGGTAAAACGTGTTCTGCGTCAGGTAGACGAGCTTAAGCTCTGGGACCTTAAAAAGAACAAAAACGGCTTTGAAAATGAGTACAAAAACGTACTTGCATCGGCAAACGAGCTGCCGGAAGGCAAGGACAAAAGTCACGCAATGGCTGACATTCTTCTGCTTGGCTACTGGTGGCTGCCCGGGCAGAAAAACGAACAGATTTTAGCCGAAATAAAGAAGCACGCGGAGCAAAGCGAAAACGAAGAAGTAATGATAAGCGTAATTGCCAATGAATCAGATAAATATTCAGGCGAAGAATACGCAAAATTCATGCTTGAAACAGAAATACCATACACGCAAAAGCACAAAATGAAAAAGGCAGAGGCGTACTGTCGTTTTTGGCTCGGACACTATTATTTCAGTTCAAATAAGCCAGACAAAGGATTTTCGTGCTATAATGAGGTGCTTGATCTTTTAGAACCGTCCGACGTTTACTATGCAAATGCAAAATCGGCGATAACGGCGGAAAGAAAGCGCATAGAACTCAAACCGAATAAAACACTACTTGGCTACACCGCTACGGGAGAGGTTTACCGTTACATTGACGGCAAACTGTATTTTATAAGTCAACCCGGTTACGGGGACTGCGGCATGCCTGTCTTTTGGTATGCAAGCTTATGCGACGGTCTGATATACGATCCCGATTTAAAACAAGGCGACACCGTGGTATCGAGCGATGGTGTGTCAGCGCTAATTTGCGAAAGCACCGACGCGACTGTAAGCACAAAAGCTGGTGTTTTTGAACACTGCACCGTTTATTCTATCTCCGGAAACTTTAAAACTGTATACTGTCCCGGCGTTGGGATCGTGTATTCGGAATTTAGCGATTTAAAGGTCAGTCTGGTAAAGTTCACTGTTAAAGGCGGCGACGGCATGATACCGTTTTATCCCGGAAACCGCTGGGAATACGAGGCGGATTACAACGGAGATGAATACGATCAGGAAAACGTGTTTGAAGTCACATCTTATAAAAAAGGCGAGGCGGTCGTATCCGCCTACAGCGTTTTGTGTATGAAGGAAGATGCGAGCACCTTTGCCGGAATCATGAGATATGCGGCGAACAGATACGCCGAGGAGTGCGGTAACAATCAGTGGCGTCTTGTTGAAGTGCGCGATAAGATGAAAAAAGCGGGAATGCTCGCAAAAACGAAAAAGGAAAAGGTGTGGTTTCAGACGGCGTATGACGTTGTGGACAGGATATTTAATACCGATCCTGAATTTACACCGGACTGTAAAGAAAAAGGTCTGTGGAATTTCTTTAATTTTTACGACGCAGAAAGAAAAGACAGCTTGGTCTGTGTCTCTTACATAATTACCGAAATAAAAAAATCGATCGAGTGGAAGGACCGTGTAAAAGGGGCTCAGCCGTTTAGATTGCTTTATAATTTACTGTACATTATCATACAAAGCGGTACCGGCTGCGTCTGGTGTGACAAATGGACTCCGGGATATACTGACACGACCACGATAGACTACTACGGAACACCGATAAACACGGCTGTATCCGTCAGCGAAAACGAATGTGTGAACACACCGGCGGGCACGTTTGAGAACTGCCGGCATGTAAACCTTGATGTGACAGGATTCGAAGGCGGACTTGGATATTTCGGCGGCCGTATGGAATGCTGGTATGCAAACGGTATAGGGCTTGTAAAATACAAGCGCCCGGTGAATGACGAAGTCGAAAACGTCTGGGAACTGACAGCGTACGAGGGAGAAGGCGACGGATTCTTTCCGATAAACGACGGGCTTATACGACGCTACGAGCCTAAAGACATAGGCGACGGCTGCCGTGGGTTCGTTGAATACACGTACGTTGCGGATGAGACCGGTACGACGATATTCACGAACGCATGCGGAGTGCAAAACCGGGAAGAGTATGAAAAAGCAACGAAAGAATCGCAGCAAAAAAGAAAACCGCTTCCCATTTGAGTATTTTTCCGATACAACTTGAATTTGTCCTGTGAATTCAATTATTCATGATGATTACAAAAGCCGAAAGGAGAAGCTACTTCCTTACGTAGTCTCTCCTTTCGGCGGTTTTATTCAGATTATTCAGAACCCGTCGAGGCAGACGACTCCGTATTCATGCCCGAGGGCGGGGAGTACCTTTCCGGTCAGGTCCTCCATTCTGAATTTCAGGCTCGTCGTGTTTCTGCAAGGGTGGCAGCCGAACCATTCCTGTCTAAGCACGTCACGGTCAAAGTACAGCGAAACGCGCTTTTGCCTGTCGAAAAGCAGTCCCATCACGCTCGCGCTTCCGGGCGAGCACGAGAGCATTTCCTCCATTGCCTCCGGCGGCGCGAAGCTGAGGCGGGCGGAGCCTATCTCCTTTGAAAATATCTTCGTCACGTATCTTTTTGCCGCCGGCATCACGAGGAGATAAAATTTCGTTTTCTGCGTGTTGCAGAGAAAAATGTTCTTGCTTATGGTGATCCCGAGCTCCCTGCCGCGTATCTCGCAGTCCTCCATAGTCACGGATGGCGCGTGATCCATGCGGTAATACTTTATCCCCAGTCCGTCCAGAAATTCATATACTTTAAGCTCCTGATCGGGCCTTCCGTCCGTATCCGCGGGAGAACCCGCGAATACCGGGGAGCATTCAAGCCGACTCACAGTCTCTGCTCCCCTATTCCGACGAGCGAGTAGTTTTCTATCTCCCCGCCGAGGAATACGGCGGCGTTCCGGGAAAATCCCTCCGGGTCGTCGGTGACCTCGAAGATTGTGCGTCCGTTTTCCTTTTTGACGCAGAAGCGCGAAATTTCCTTCGCCGCCTCCTCGCCGGAACTGATTATCTTCGCTCCGGGCAGAAACTCCGAAATTGCCCGGCTTATTATGGGATAGTGGGTGCATCCGAGGATTACAGTGTCGGGGTCGAAATCCCGCACGTCGGAAAGGTATTTTTCAACCGCTATCTTCACCATCTGCGAGTCCGGCCCCTCGCCGTTCTCCACCAGCGGAACGAACAGCGGGCAGGCGCGCGACATGATTTCGAGTCTGCCGTCAATTGAGGCAAGAGCCCGTTCGAACGCGCCGCTCCTGACGGTAGCGCCTGTAGCGAGCACCGCGACCCGGCCGTTTGACGTGGTCTTTGCCGCGCGCTCCGACGCCGGGAGAATGACACCGGTCACGGGGACAGGAAGAGATTCGCAGAGCTCGTCAAGGGCGTTTGCCGATACCGTTCCGCACGCCACAAGGAGCCTGTCGATCCCGCGCTCGCAGAGATATTTTCCGCATTCGGCCGCGTATCTTTTTATGGTTGCGGCAGATTTCGTCCCATACGGAAGGCGCGCGGTATCGCCGAGGTATATGATATTCTCGTCCGGGCACAGGCGCCGAAGCTCTTTGTAAGCCGTCAGCCCTCCCAGACCGCTGTCGTAAATTCCGGTCATTTGTTTGCCTGTCTGATTTCTGATACATATATTTTACCACATTTTTCGCCGTTTGTAAACACCGATGCGACAAATTTGGCTCTTCCGCTTGAAAAACGGGAAAAAAAATGATATAATAATCGTAATAAAACGCATAAGGGAAACGGATATGAACGAAAAGCAAAAAAACCGGAAATTTCTGACATACCTGATTATCGCGATAGTCGCAATAATTGCGCTCATATTCCTCGCGAAGACGGGAAAGCTTGACGGAGTAATAAAAATGCTGACGGGGCAGGATACGGGCTCACAGGTCAGCGTTATTACCGGAGATGACGCAACCGCAGATCATGGTTCACATCAGACAGGACAGTCCGCTCAGTTGCCGGAGGACGGAAAGTACGATTCGAAGGAAGAGGTCGCCCTGTACATACATCTGTACGGACATCTTCCGTCAAACTACGTGACAAAGACGGAGGCCAGAGACAAAGGCTGGGAGGGCGGCGGACTTGACGCCTATTATCCCGGCTGCTCTATCGGAGGCGACAAGTTCGGCAACAGCGAAGGACTTCTCCCAAAAAAGAAGGGGCGGCAGTACTACGAGTGCGACATAGACACGGCGGGTAAATCCTCGCGCGGAGCAAAGCGCATCGTTTTCTCGAACGACGGGCTTGTCTATTACACTGAAGACCACTACGAATCATTCGAACTTCTATACGGTAACCCATAATGAAACTTACGGTACTTGACGGGGATAAAATGACCGACATAAGATCGGCGCACGACTATATAGCCGGCTGTCTCGGTTTCCCCGATTATTACGGGCGCAATCTCGACGCCCTCGCCGACTGTCTCGGCGATCTGCCGCATGACACCTGCATAGTGCTGCAGAACTACAGGGCAATGAAAAGGCATCTCGGGTCCTACGCGGAGAGGACGGTCAGGGTCTTCGACGAGACGGCGGAGGCCTGCGGGTACGATTTTGTGATTGTAAACGAATAACGATAACTTTTGGAAGTCCCAAACAACCTTTTGGATACGGTGCTGGTTTTGATTGGTATTTCGAACCGATCATAATCCATTAATGTTCAATTAAATTTATTTAAAGGTGCAAAAATGAGATTCGATTACCAAATGTATCTTAAAAGTGATTTCTACGTTCCATTGGGAGTTTTACTTTTTGGTATCGCATTTATCGCTGTTAATATAGCGGGTTTTATTCAAAACTTCGAAAGCAAAAACCGTTTTCAATATTTAATCCCGTTTCTTTTTGGATTGTTTTTTATAATTCTTTCATTATGCCAAATGATACGGGGTATGGCCATTTTGAAAGATCGGGATTTAGAAACATTTGAGGTGGCCGGCAAAGTGGAAAAAATTGA
>JAFZTO010000055.1 GCA_017618795.1 Clostridia bacterium
GGCGTGTGCCGGAGAGCGCGGCATGTGCAGAGAAATTCCGCAGTGAAGGCGTGGATATAACCCTGACGGTGACGCCGTGCTGGTGCTACGGATCTGAGACTATGGATACAGATCCCCACACTATAAAGGCAGTTTGGGGATTAAATGGTACGGAAAGACCAGGCGCGGTATATTTAGCCTCCGTCCTTGCGACGCATACACAGAAGGGACTGCCGGCATTCGGTATATACGGTCGGGATGTGCAGGATAAGGATGATGTTTCATTCATACCCGGCGATGTTAAAGAAAAGCTGCTGCGGTTCGGAAGAGCAGCAGTAGCAACAGCAACAATGAGAGGAAAGTCGTATCTTCAGATCGGCTCTGTATGCATGGGTATCGGCGGATCGATAATGGATCAGCCGTTCATGGAGAAGTATCTCGGATTGAGAGTCGAATCGATCGATGAGGTCGAAATACTCCGCCGCATGGAGGAGGGCATCTACGACAAAGCCGAATATGATAAGGCGCTTGCCTGGAAGAACGCTCATTGCAAAGAGGGCAGGGACGACAACCCCGACCGGTTCCGATTCAGCCGTGAAAAGAAGGATGCACAGTGGGATTTCACTATCCTGATGTACTGCATAATCAAGGACATAATGAACGGCAATACAAACCTCCCTGACAGATTCGAAGAGGAAAAGCTCGGTCACAACGCTATAGCGGCTGGATTTCAGGGACAGCGTCAGTGGACCGATCACTGGCCGAACTGCGATTACCCGGAAGCTATATTCAATTCGACGTTTGATCACAACGGCGCGCGCGAGCCCTATGTTTTCGCCACCGAGAATGACATACTCAACGGTATTGGCATGCTGTTTATGAAGCTTCTGACCGGTAGAGCGCAGATATTCGCCGATGTGCGGACGTTCTGGTCTCCCGAATCGACAAAGAAGGCGACGGGATATAACCTTACTGGAAAAGCGGCCGAAAACGGCGGGATAATCCACCTGCTCAATTCCGGTGCCGCCTGTCTCGATGCCTGCGGGGAATGCACTGACACAAACGGCGAGCATCTGATGAAACAGTGGTGGGATGTCACGGAAGAGGACATAGAGAAGATGACAGCGGCGACCGTGTGGTGTGAGGCGGGATTCGACAACTTCCGCGGAGGCGGCTTCTCGAGCCATTTTGTCACAAGAGCTGAGATGCCTGCGACGATGATACGGCTGAATCTTGTGAGCGGACTAGGCCCTGTGATTCAGATCGCGGAAGGATGGACCGTGAATCTGCCTGACGAGGTAACCGATGCACTTATGGAACGCACAAATCCAACTTGGCCGTGTACGTGGTTTACTCCCCGTTGCGATGGCAGGGCTGGAAGTCCGTTTGAGAACGCCTATTCCGTTATGAACAACTGGGGAGCGAATCATGGAGCAATATCCTACGGCCACATCGGCGCTGACCTCATAACGCTCTGCTCCATGCTCCGCATACCCGTTTGTATGCACAATATCCCCGACCAGGATATATTCCGTCCGTCAGCATGGAATTCATTCGGCATGGATAAGGAAGGCGCGGATTTCAGAGCTTGTAAAAACTTCGGTCCTCTTTACGGCTAATGGGTAGCGATTTATATATAATAGAATAGTCAAGAGGTGGTAGGGCATGCATCGATTGCTTTATTTATGCTCAGCGTCAAAAATACTTCGCAGCGAATGCCCCGCCGCGTCGGCGGACGCTCCCGCACTGAATGCCGCCGAGGTAATGAATGAAAAGTGCCTGTCTTCCATTCCTGTCACGAAAAACGGAAAAATTGGCCAAAACCCCTCATTTTCAAACAATCAGATCTTTTTTGAATACTCACCGCAAAACAGCCGGTATCGGGCATTTTTTTACCTGATACCGGCAAATTTTTATCTCTTCATCGCGACTTTTTCTGCGGCTATCTTTTCCTTTATCTCAGCAATCATTTCCGCGAGCTTTTTCTCACATTCTTCCCGGGTCTGTGCGTAAATGTTGAAACTCTTACGCTTCCCGTCAGGCATCCTTGGAGTGAACCGGCCTTCGTAAAGGTGGTCGTTTATCATATAAACGCCGCCGGTGCCAGGCTTCACTAACTGTTTGGACATAGACTGCTGTTTGTCATAGAAGCGTCATACTAATCTTATGATTTCAGTCTGTAGGTCCTGTTCCGGTTAGCGCCTTCTGCCATGACTACATTCTCTGAGCAAAGTCTTGACAGAACCGCACGGGCACGAGGAGCACTGACATTTAAAACGTCTGCGATTTCGGATACTTTAGCTGTCGCGTGATCTGTCAGATAGCCTATAACTATCTCTTTTTGTATTGTGAAAACACGTTTATCGCTTGTTTTTATCGCTTGCTTTTTATCGCTTGTTTTTTCAAATGCAAGCGATAACGTTGTCCTGTCCGGCTCAAAAGACTGAGTAATTGTCGGTTCAGCCCAGTTCTGATCGTGCCAGACACGGTATATGTTCGGTATCCCGCTGCCGGCGCGTTCTCCGATATCGATCGTATTCAGCATCTTTAGCATCGGTCCGTTTCGCGGATCGGAGAAACCGCCGCTTATTGCAGCGTCTATCCCAATACGGAAACTGCCGGGGTTGCTAAACGTGACGGAATCGCGCTTTTTTATGATAACGACTCCGCCTCTGCCGTAATAGTCCGCGTTGACAAGATAGTTCGCAAGCGCCTCGCGTATCGCTTTATGGACCGGCGTGTCATCGACACGAAGCCCGCCGTTCATCTCAAACGGCACTTTCAGGTCGAGCTGCAGTTTGTTGTAAGCACGGAAATAGAAATCGTAAACGTTGCCGCTCCAGTCTCCCGAAGAAGAGATAAACCTGTCTGTCCAGCGGTGAATGTCATCATATTCCTCGCGATAATCCAGAAAAAAGTTCGGATACTCACGGACAATGTCATATTCGTTACCGAACATAAGCAGGCCTGCTGAGGTCGGGTGCCGTTTTCCGTCTTCGCCGATCCCGGCTGCGCCTAGTTTTATAAGAAACTCCCCATCTTCAA
>JAFZTO010000056.1 GCA_017618795.1 Clostridia bacterium
CGGTTTTGTTCGGAACCTCCACGCCGACCGCCGCCTTGCCGGGAATCGGCGCTTCTATTCTGACGCCTGTCGTCGCCAGGTTGAGCGCAATGTCGTCAACGAGGTTGGCTATCTGTTTTACGCGCACGCCTTCTTTGGGCGCAAGTTCGTATCTTGTGATCGCCGGGCCTCTTGACACGTCGACAAGTCTTGTTTCTACCTTGAAGCTGCGGAGCGTCTCGACAAGCTTGTTGGCGTTGGAGGAAAGCTCCTCGCTAATATCGGTATTTTTTGGGGTAAGATCGTATTTGAGAAGCGAAACGGGCGGAAAAACGTATTCCTTCTTTGCGACAGGCTCATCGTCATCGTCATCCTCGTCGGATAAGTAGTCCGTTCCTTCTTTTTTGGCCATTATGGCGTTTTTCTTCTGTTCCTTAAGCCTCTGCTCCTTGGCGAACCTGTGCAGCATTTCGCTTTCGGATTCCGAGATAAGATTTTCGTCATCGGATTCGGAGGGCCTTTGTTTTTTTGCAGTTTCTCTTACGGGATCGCCTGATTTTACAGGGAGGTCGGGTTTGCGGCCGATTACCGTGTCGACGGTAAACGGAGGCAGCCCGTCGTCCCCTTCTTCAGGCAGGTCCTCGTCCTCTTCGACAACAGGCTTTGGTCTGAATTTCTCGGTGATTTTCGACATGATTCCGTTCCTGGTGTTATCGGGAACGATTTCCGCCTTTTTGCCGTCGGGGTATCCCTCACCTATATCCACGTCGGGCTTGAAACGGTTTTTCCCGGTTGCTTCTTCAGCGTCGACGAGCCCGGTGTTTATGTGCTTTCTTTTGCCTGGGTTATCTGCGGCTGTCTGTTTCTGCTGTTTGGCGAGCTCGCGCTGATAGGCGCGTTCGCCCTCGGTCTCGCGACGGTCTTCAAGACGTTTTTCGCGGGCTTTCTTTATTGCGGACGCAATACGAGTGAACACAGCGTATGGAGTTATTCCGACGCTCAGCAAACCAAAAACAATAAGAAGGGGAATGCAGACGATGTGTATGCCTGTCAGTCCTATAATATTGAACAATGCGCTTGCCAAAAGGCCTCCGACGAAACCGGCTCCTTTGAGTTGTGAGCCGTCAGTCCACCATATACCGGGTTTCCCGCCTGTGCGTTCTGTCTGCCCGTAAAATCCTCCTGTCCAGACATGGAGCAGGATTGCCAAGGAAACGAAAAATACGAACTGACTGATAACCATCAGCGCCAGTTTGTTCTGTTTTACCCGCCTCATCCACAGAACGCCTGCCACAAGACAGAGTAGGGGGATAGCGAAACAGGCACTGCCGTTTATTCCTCTGAAACTGTTGTTCAGCAATTTTCCGAAGGATCCCATACTACCGGCCATCGCATAGCTGAACGATATGAATACCGCCAGAATTATGAGTATCCACGGCATTGCCTTGTTGAACCCGCTTTCGCTGCCTGAGGCTTTTGCGGGCGTTCCACCGCTGCTTTTAACCGTGTAGGCGCTTTTTACGTTGCGGACTGCAGTAGGCTTCTTTCCGCTTTTTTTCTTTTTTGTTGATTTAGCCACTTTTTCACTCTTCCTAAATTTCTATGTCTTCAAGATCAAGTCCGTCGTTTGATCTGTTCATTTCCGCGGCTGTTGCACAGGCTCCGCCGCTGACGGCCGTTCCGATCACCTGTGAAAAACTCACTTCCGGATTCTGCAGAAGAATATTCAGCACTGACAGATAGTCGCGTATGATTTCACGTGGAGTTATCCTGACGTCCGCTCCGATGCGCGCGGATATTTCGTTGTAAAAGCTTACCATATCCTCATCCGTCACGCGCGGTTCCCATCCGTAATACTGTCTGTGCAGTTTGGTTACGCGGGCGATGAGCGCCAGCGTTTCGTTTGCCGACAGTTTTTTCAGCCTGATGACGGGGCCGAGCAGGTCGGTGTAATTGCCGGATGACATGAATCTGCTGTCCGCGAGGCGCGAACGCAGAGCCTCATAACTGAACAGTCCGCGGCGCGTGTCCTCAAGGAATTTCGGAGTGCCTCCAAGTATGATCGCAAGCCCTTTTGCCCGCCCCTGAAGCGTGTCGTTGAACATTGACAGAATCTTTTCGTAGTTGTTTTCCCTGCCGACGCGGTTGGTAATTTTGTAAAGATTTACGCATTCATCTATAAAGACGATCAGCCCTTTGTAGCCGCACAGGCGAACGAACTGCGCCCAGAGCTTGATGTAGTCGTACCAGCTGTCGTCGTCGATTATCGAGCCTGTCCCCGTGTCCTTCCGTGCTTCGGTCCGAGTGGTGTATTCGCCACGCAGCCAGCGCAGGCAGTCGGATCTCAGGGCGTCGCTGTCAGTCGTGACGGCTCTGTAATATTCGGAAAGCACGTGCGCGAAGTCAAACCCGCCTACCGATCCTTCAAGTTCGGAAAGCACCGAGTATACTTTTTTACCTACCAGACCGGGAAAATCGTTCGAGGCAGGATCGGCACCCTCCGCAGCCGTTTCCGACTGCAGAGACGAAAGCCACTTTGATATTATGACCGGCAGGGCCCCTCCGTCGGAGGATGTCTTCGTTGCCATGTTGCGTATAAGCTCGCGGTATGTGGCAAGGCCGCTCCCGTGCCCGCCGCTGAACCGTCGCTCGGGACTCAGGTCGCAGTCGCAGGTAACATACCCTCTTTCAAGCGCGTAACCGCGCATGAGCTGCATGAGGAACGATTTGCCGCTTCCGTAATTGCCTATGATGAACCGCATGGACGAGCCTCCGTCCGCCACGGCGTTCAGGTCGCGCAGAAGCGCGTTCACCTCGTCGTCACGGCCTATGGCGACGTAAGGCGCGCCGAGTCTTGGAACCACTCCGGCAGATAGCGAACTCATCAGGGACTCAAGTATCCGTTTTGGGACAAGCGTGCTGTTTTCCATTTTTTTCCTTTCATTGCTGCGACAGCCATTCTCTGACTTCGTCGCGGTAATAGTTTATGTCTCCGTTTTCGATCACGTTGTCGCCGAAAACGTCGTAGAGAAACTCATTTACGCGGTCGATAAGCGTATCGGTGAGGATATTTTCCCTCTTTGCTATGGCTGAGACGTCATTTCCGTTCAGTATAGCGGCGATCGTCTCAACGGCAATAGCCTTTTCGCCGTCTTCCGGCTGCGCGGCCGCAACTGTTTCGGCTTCATCATACATAAATTCGCTGTTATCGGTGAGCGCACCGGTTGTTTTCCAGGCGTCGCGTTCTATGTCAAGCGCCTCTGAAACCGAAAGCGGAGTTGCTTCGGTCTCGTAAAACTTCTCGTATTCCGGCGCCGGTTCGGACGCCTTTTTCTCTGCCGTGATGCCCGCAGCGCGGTAAAAAGAATCGACAATAGCCTTGTATTCTTTGCTTAAGTCCTTTACATGGTAGCGCGAACGTATGCCGAGACGCTTCCTCAGCAGATTTTCGGAATACTTGCGAAGGTCGGATACCAGCTGGGAAACGGTATAGCCGAAAATGAGATCAGTGTATTCCATTGTCACGCGCTTTTTGTTTTGCCAGGCGCATATTGCCCCGCTGAAGGCGGGCCATTCTATCGTCTTTTTTCTGAAGACAAGCTCCGGGCGGTCAAAAGGCGGCAGTCTTTTTTCGATGCCCCGCGTTATTGCGTTCAGAACAGATGGGCGGACAAGTCTTTCAAACAGTTTTTTCCCTTCTCCGTCGTACTTGTCCTGCCGTGTTCCTTCAAATTCCGGCGAGCACATGCAGAAATATTCTGCCGCGGAATCTGTCCTGCCGTTGCGCGTAAGGTATACGGTCCTGCCGTCGGATATTTTTTTTGAAATGAGGTCGGCGGGAATTTCCGCGAAAACCTCGAGATTGTTAACCGCAAGATAATCGATGAACCACTCCAGATACGGATTGACGGGCATGCGCGGCGAAAGAGACATGGATTTCCACATTGTTCTGAGGTATTTGCGCCCGGTTTCCGGCGGAATAAGGTCGGGAAGGTTTATGATTTCAAAAAACATAAGGGAAACGTATCCGGGTGACGTGGGCGTCGCCTCGCCCCTCCTTATGTGCGTCCTCCAGCAGACAAAACAGTCGAACTGTCCCTTGCTCATCTGCCCGTAGTTGGGGACGGTCGTGTAGAAGGGAACAAACGGCGCTTCCTCGCGCTCCAGATCGAAATATGATTTCGCGGACATCACGAACCGCGTATGGAAACGGTACTCGGTCTCCCAC
>JAFZTO010000009.1 GCA_017618795.1 Clostridia bacterium
AGCAGTTTATCGAAGGCAGCAAAAAGCTGATACGTGCGCTCCGGTTCAATTCTTTCAGAATCACCTCTTGTCAAATAACGGTTAAACAGTAATTTTCGCTTTGAGCAGTCAAAAGGTGTTGAGTAATTGTCAATAAAATTATTAATGTGCTCTTCATCCTCAACTTCAGCCATGGCTTCAATAACTTCAACGCTGAGCGGATAACGTTTCAGGTAGGCTTCGGCAAGCAACCGAACCTCTGGCAATATTTTCGGATCTGAAAACGCCCTTTGATTACCTTCAACCCACGGACGCCACGCGGAATTGCTGCAAAGATAATTTAACCTGATATCTTTCAGAAGCGTAACAATACGTTCAGTATCAAGATCGCGTTTAACACATTCCCGACGAAGTTCGTCAAAAGTTTCTGCCGCGCGTTTCTCCATCTCTGTCTGAGTCAAGCCGAAAAGCTCGTCGACCGTAACAGCCAACAATTCTGCAATCGACGGTATAAACTCAAGATCAGGATAAGTTATACTGTTTTCCCACCTGCTGACGGATTGATATGAAACGCCGAGACGGTCCGCAAACTCTTGCTGCGTCAGTCCGTTTCTCTTTCTGTAATTGCGTATGTTTTCACCCGTTTTCAGTTTCATTCTTTTCTCCATTTCTTTTTTAAAAGTTTGAATTGCAATTCTTTTTTGTCGACATAAATATTATACCATTCTTTTTTTAGAAAAACAATAACGCATTTGTAGAGAATTATTCTCATTATGCGTTATGTTTCAAAGAAAATATTAATAATTCATCAAATTGCAAAACGGAGAAACTGCATACCTTTTTTCACATTTATCCTCAAAAACAATAATCCCCACTTATAAATATGCTGTCACCATCGGTTTTCACTTCATACGATATTCCTTCCGCACCGTAATTGATACCGAATGTGCTGGAGACAGCGTCTGTTTTACTGTAAAAACCTCCGTGCTCCGACAGTTTATTACGCAATCTATCAACAATCACACTAAATTCCGAATCGGCCAGCTGTTCTTCGACAGAAATCCGGCAAGTGAATGAAGACAGCCTGCGAAAGCTTCCGAAAAAATAAAGCGCTATCTCAGACGGATATCCGTCAACAATGCAATCATATTCAAGAACAATCAGATTTGCTTCTTTAAGTGATGTTTTTTCAGCATTCTCTGGAACAGAGTGTCTCGCCATGAAAAGCGGCTCTCCCCAGAACAGATCGCTCTCCCCGAAAACATAAATAGGAATAAGTGATTTTATATATAAAAATACAAAAATCGATGATATAATGGCACTGAAAATAAATATCGATATTACAACAATTAAGATTTTATATCTTTTCATAATACACCATTGAATAACTCAACTTTTTACATCATTACAAAAAGTGTATAAAAATGTTCATCTTTTGAGGAACCTGTGTCTGCGATGACCTTTTTTTCGGGCGATTGCCCGCCGAGTACTTTGAGTTGAACGGAGCTTATGCCGTGTTCGGAAAGGTAACTGGCGGATCCTCCGCGGTAAAATTGCCAGCAGAAATGCCAGTTTTTAAAAGCCCCTTTATTTCAAAACACGTCCGGGTGCTCAGCTTTAAACAATCGCACCAGTTCGTCTGCGTCCTTCAGCAATGCGCGCTGCTCCTTCAGATCGCGAACAGTTGCACCGGCAGCATTAAGATGTCCGCCACCGCCGTATTTTGCCGCAAGAGTTTCAATCTGTACAAAACGCGAACGCAGTCTTACGCGTATCTCGCCGTCGTCAGTCTCGATAAACGCCATCCAAATAATGCTGCCCTTAATCGAGTCCATAATGTTGACCGTGTTGCTCGCCTCTTCAAGGCTGATGCCGCGCTTTTCGCGGAACGCCCGGGTGATCTTGAGCCATGCGACTCCGTTTGCGGTTCTTCTGATCTTCCCGATAACCTCTGCCTTCAATCGAAGAATATCGTAACTGTCTATATACAGATTGGCAAACAGGCGCTCCGTATCTATTCCCTGCTCAAGCAGAAATGCGGCATTGCGCATTGTTTCCGGATTGACCTCAGTATACTTGAATCGGCCCGAGTCGGTGACAAGACCGGTGTAGAGCAATGACGCCGTGTCGGAATCAATTGTCAGTTCCGGGAATGTCCTTATAAAATCAACGATCATTTCGCACGTGGAAGACCTGAAATCCTCCACCCATGATACGTCGCCGTAATCATCGTGGGCTATATGATGGTCAATTTTTATCAGTAAAGAACCGTTATTCACCCTCGGATTCGAAACGCGGTCTAGCGTAGCGGTATCAAATACAATTACGAGCGCATCGCGATAATCGTTATCCGCGGGCGTTTCGGTTTCGTCATTCATAAAAGCGAGATATTCTGCATGGTCGATGCTGTCAAGCAAAATCTTCTTATCCGGATAATTCAGACGTAGGAGTTTTGCAAATCCGAGCGACGAACCGACCGCGTCCCCGTCCGGCCTTTTGTGACGGGATATTATTATCGTATCGTGATTTTTTATTTCTTCAAGTATCCGTTTTTTTACAGATTCATTCATTTCCCTGCTCCGTCAGTTTTTTCAGGTCGTTCAGCATCATTATAGCCTCGTCATAGTTCTTGACGTCAGCTCCGCTGGCCTTTTTGTGCCCTCCGCCTCCGTATTTGACAGCAACCGGATTAATGTTATACTGTGAGGAGCGCAGCTCGCACAGAACCCTGCCTTCTGATTCGGTAAAATTCACCCAGATGTCAACACCCTTTATATCCGACATAATGCCGACCATTCCGCGCGAAACGGAAAAGGCGTCCCGGCCCGTCGATGCAAGTTCGTCAGCCGTTGTATAAGTATAGGCAACAGGACTGTTTTCGAATAATCTGATTTTCCCGGCAAAGAAAGCTCGCATTTTAACATTTTCAAGCGTATCGCAGTACAGGCTGCGGTACAGTTTTTCGGTGTTTATTCCCGCTTTCATAAGAAACGAAGCAAGCTCAAAGGTCCGCGGACTTATGGAATCATATCTGAACCTTCCGGAGTCGGTTATCATACCGGTATAAAGTGCGGTCGCCGATCTCTCCGAAAGAACAAGCCCACGTTCCATCGCAAAGGCCGCTATCATTCCGGCGCAGCTCTCAAATGACGTATCGACAATCTCGGAGTCCGTGAACGTGTCGCAGTAGATATGATGGTCAACTCTGACGGAATACGCAGCTGTGAGGTATCTGTCATCGCTGACAAGACCTCTTTCGGCGGAATCAAGAATAACGGAAAGCGCGCCGTCAAACACCGCGTCCGGCACACAGTCCGTTCCCGAGCCTTCTATAAACGAATATCTTCCGGCCGCATCGCCGACTGTGAAAACCTTTTTTTCCGGGAAATTATCGATTATCAGGTATTTCAGCCCTGTCTGACTTCCGATCGCATCTCCGTCGGGACTGGCGTGCCGGTGAATTATTACAGTGTCAAATTTGGTTATTGAATCGTAAAGTTGTTCAAACATTTTGCTGAATTCCCAGTTCCTTGGCTATTTTCCTTACGCATTCGTCAGCACCACCGTCAAATCTGACCGAGAAATCGCAGAACTCAATATTCCTCAGTTCAAAATCGATGGACATAATCCTGTTAATTTTATCCTCGTCGCTTATATCACGATTTATAATGTTGGTCAGGATGTCGCGTTTATCACCGTCCGTGAACACAAGCGCGACACGTGAACGGTACACGTTTTTGAGTGTCATTGCTCCGCAGATGTCAATGGGAATGACCGCAATCTTTCCTTCCCTGATTATACTGTCGATCTGTCTGCGCGAGGTTCCGAACGAATACTTGCTGTAGACAGTCGTCTCAATAAATTCGCCGGCCTGTTTTTTGCGTATGAACTCCTCTTCGGAGACAAAACGATACGCTTTTTTCGGCTCGTTTGTTTTTCTCGGACGTGTAGTCGTTGTCAGCGGTTTTTTGAAACGCGGGTTTTTCGTCAGCGCACCGGCAATCTCAATTTTACCGGTCCCCGTCGGACCAACGAGACAGAGAATGCCACCCCTTGTAAGGTCAGGCTTTTTCTCGATAAAAGATTTGCCGATGATTTTTGCCAGATGAATAAAATCTGAATATGAGTTGACAGACAGCAGGCCGGAAAGTGAGACGTTCCACGGCTTCCTCATGAGAACGGGATAGGACGCCTGCGATGATGAAATGTTGTGTGACGCGTCATCAAGCAAAATATCGATGTTCACAAGATCCTTTCGGGTCCCCATAATTATGTTGCCTGACGGAACGTCCGGAAAATCCTCGGAAAGCCTTTTGGCTCTGGCACTCATACACTGCGGCGGTACGGACGTGATGAAAAAAACATCGGCTATTCTGCACAGATCGCGTACAAATCTCTGTGCGCCGCTCACAAGCGGCTGATTAAGTACAAAACCGGGATCGGAAAAAAGCTCAAGCCGTTCATCTGCTATCGTGCCCTGCGGTCCCCACGATTTTATATTGTTTATGTCAAAAACCGGATTGTCCCCATATTTTCGACGCAGAATATCAAGAGCATACGAATTGCACTCGTAAAGAATGTCGTCAACGTCAAGCCCGATGCGAAGACGGTATTTTCTCATAACATAGTTTTCTCTTTCAACTTAGATGTAAAATATTATACCATAAAAGCGCGGTCATTTCAAGCAAAATAATATAAATACCTCAAAAAAAATAAAACGGAGGGGTGTGCCCTCCGCATATCTGGTGGAGACGAAAGGGCTCGAACCTTCGACCTCTCGGATGTGAACCGAACGCTCTGACCAGCTGAGCTACGCCTCCGATACAATATTATATATTATTTTCCCGATTTTGTCAAGGGTTTTCATGTTTTTTATTATCAAACGGAAAAAAATACATGACAAAGGCCCGCACAGCGCGGGCCCTTTGAAGAATCAGCAATTTTTTATTCCTCTTTAGGTTCTTCGGCTTTCTGTTCGCTCTTCCCCTTTAGAACAAGGTTGGTGATTATTCCGAGAATAAGCGCGCAAGCGACAGAGGTAATCGTAACTTTACCGAACGAAAGTGTCAGCCCGCCTATACCTGCGATAAGAATAACGGAAGCCGTAAACAGATTTCTGTTGTCGCCGAGATCAACAGGCTGAAGCATCTTAAGTCCTGAAACTGCGATGAAACCATAAAGCGTCATGCAAACACCGCCCATCACGCAGGACGGAATAGTTGCTAGGAAAGTTGTGAAAGGAGCCACAAATGCCGCGGCAATGGCAAGGATTGCTGTTGAAAGAATGGTAACAACGGAAGCATTGCCTGATATTGCGACACAACCAACCGATTCTCCGTAAGTTGTATTAGGACATCCTCCGAAGAAAGCGCCGGCAAACGAACCGATACCGTCGCCAAGAAGCGTACGATGAAGTCCGGGCTCTTCAAGAAGATCGCGCTCTATAATCGACGAAAGATTTTTGTGGTCGGCTATATGTTCCGCAAACACAACAAAAGCAACAGGAATATAAGCAACCGCAATCGTAGCTATATAAGAAGGCGTAATATCCTTAATTCCTTTAATCGCCTCAACGAAGGTGAACTCAGGAACCCACTTCATGTTGCTGAAACCAGAGAAGTTGATGATTTGAAGAGCAGGAATATTAGCGGAATTACCGATGACAGTGAAAATTGCTGCTACAATATATCCCGCAGCAATACCGATGATAAACGGGATCATTTTTGCCATCTTCTTGCCGTAAACGGAGCAGATAACTACCACAAAAAGCGTAACAAGGCCGCAAATGAGACATATATAAGGAGAAGCGTTCTGTGCCTGTGACGTAACTTCGACAATTTCATCACCCGCCTCATTCAAAGCCTTTGAAACCACATCATGTGTTACATTTCCTTTGGTCAGATCGCCAATAGCGTTCCCGGCAAGAGATAAGCCGATTATGGCGACGGTCGGGCCAATAACGACAGCAGGCATAAGCTTGGATATCCATTTAACGCCTGCAAGTTTTACGATTATAGCTATCACTACATACACAAGTCCGGCAAACGCGGCACCGATAATAAGGCCCACATATCCGAGCTGCGCTGACACTCCGCCTGCAAATGCGGCAAGCATCGAACCGATGAAGGCAAAGGATGAGCCAAGAAACACCGGACTTTTGAACCTGGTGAAGAGAAGATATACAATCGTACCGACACCGGCTCCGAAAAGTGCCGCGGACTGTGACATGCCGTTACCTATGATTGCAGGTACAGCAATGGTTGCTGCAAGTATTGCAAGCAGCTGCTGAAGGGCAAACAAAAGCGTTTGACCGAACTTCGGTTTGTCGTCAACATTGTAAATTAGTTTCATAACGTCCTCCTGAATGAATCACATTTAATATATTTGCGGTTTCCCGCATTTTTACGTCATTCGTGCATATCGTAAAGCTCTACAGAGTTTTCATCGTCACATTCCATCAGCTTTACGCGCACCTGCTCGCTAAGCGAGGTCGGAATGTTTTTGCCGACATAATCGGCACGGATCGGAAGCTCCCTGTGGCCTCTGTCAACAAGCACAGCCAGCTGAAGCTGCGACGGACGACCTATGCTGAAGACCGCCTCGATAGCCGCTCTTGCGGTCCTGCCTGTAAAGAAAACGTCGTCAACCAGAACAACCTTGCGGTTCCGTATTTCAAACGGAATTTCGGTTCCGAGTATCACCGGCATTTCCTGTATTTCGGTAAGATCATCGCGATATAGAGTTATGTCAAGCGAACCGACGTCCACAGCCGTTCCCTCGATCCTCCCGATATTGTCCGCTATCCTTTTCGCAAGAGGAACACCCCTTGTGTGGATGCCGATAATACAGAGATTTTCCGAACCGTTGTTTTTTTCTATAATTTCGTGGGTAATACGGGTTACAGCCCGGTTGATTGCATTCTCATCCATCAGTCTGGCTTTCAGCTTCATAGTTAAACCTCAAAAAAAGCCCTGCCGACAGCAAGGCAAAAAAATATCGTTGTTTCCCTTGCCGGTATCTCGTACCGATTTAAAGCACTATGAAAATTATAACACACGTTTACCCGTTTGTCAACATTAAAACAAAAAAAAATTAATAAATACGAAAGATTATTGTAAAAAAATCATATCTTTCCAAAAAGCATTGACAACAGCCTGAAATATTGATAAAATAATGATATATTACAGGGAGTGGAAAAATGGAAGAAAAAGAAATAATTTGCGCGGCAGATAGAGTCTGCGGACTGATTGCCGCTCAGAAGCTTGACAAAATAGTGTTCAGCATTCCTTATGATAAAAACGAAATGAGAACGGAAGGCCGACTTGTCAGAATAAAAAATCAGGTGTATTTGCAGACTGAAAAATTCACGGCCGACGGCAAGGCCTTTCACACAAACGTGCCCTCAGACGAGACGCGGGAAGTCATTCTGAACCTTATGAAGGAGCACAAAAGGACGAACGTTATCACTCCGTCGGGGAACGCTGAGCTTATGATTTCAAAAAAAGGCAAATCGAAATTTTCAGACAGAATCAGAGATGGCGGAACGCTGTCTGTTATAAACGGCAATGACAGATTGAAAAACCACATACTGAACGACGGAACCGTTTACCAGTTTCTTGTCGAGCTTGGCGTTTCAGACCCAAACGGCACGGTCTTTGACAAAAAACGCGCCAAATTCAGGCAGATAGACAGGTTTTTAAACTATGTTGACGAAATATATCCTTCTCTTCCCGCATCCGGTCAGCTGAACGTGCTTGACCTCTGCTGCGGGAAAAGCTATCTGACATTTGCAGCCTACTGGTTCTTAACCGAGATAAAAAAGCGGCAGGTAAACATGACTGGCGCCGATATTAAAAGGGACGTCATCGCCTTTTGTTCCGAAAAAGCGAAAATACTCGGCTACGACGGACTTTCGTTCATATGCGCTGATATAACAACTTACGAGGTGGATGAAACACCGGATCTTGTCCTGTCTCTTCATGCCTGTGACACTGCAACCGACGTCGTGCTGCTGACCGCAGCACGCCTGAAAGCAAAAGTTATTCTCTCGACCCCGTGCTGTCACCACGAGATATTCGGACAGCTGAAAAAAGAGAACATGCCGGCCGGGCTTGAGCCTCTTGACGAGTTTTCACTGTTAAAACAAAAGTTCGCCGTGGCGCTCACCGACACTCTGAGGTGCAAAAGGCTACAGGCGGCGGGTTACAGAGTAGATGTGACAGAACTTGTCGATCCGGAAAACACGCCAAAAAATCTTATGATCCGCGCCGTATACAATCCAGATATGTCCGAGCAGTCAAAATTTAAATATCGCTCCGAATATGAGGCGCTTTCTGCGGCATTCGGCGTGTTTTTGCGTAATTGAAAATAAAAAAACGCAATAATTGTTCTAAACTCTTGACAAACCGGAAAAAATGTGGTAATATTAATGTAATAAAAAATCCAAACGGAGGATAACAAATTGAAAACCAGTAAAATCAGAATCATTTGCTCGGCGGTATGCATAATCTTATCGCTGGCAATGCTCGCGGGCTGCCTTATTTCGCAGAATCCCGTCAAATATCTTGCAGATTCCGTCGAGGAAAGCGCAAGAAGCTATTTCTCCAGTGACGCAAACAAGCTTTATGACGCCCTGGAGAACAAGGGATCGATCGAAATCGGTCTGTCGTCCATCCCCGCCGCACTCGTCGGTACTTCGATCGACGTAAGCAACATCAAGGCCAAAATCTACTATACCGAGGAAAAAACTGCGCTCGAGTTCGGCGCTCAGATTTCAGGAAAAACCTATGACCTTACGGTAACAAGCAGCGAAAAAGAAATCGCTCTCAAGACAAGCCTTCTTGAAAACGCTTACGGAATCAACCTTAAGAACGCAAAAAAGAATCTTAAAAACAACGAGTATCTTTCAAAGCTTATCGAAGAGGCTATTGATTCAGATGATGAAAACAAGGTTTCGATTGACAATCTGATCGATACCATAAGAAACGGCTACAATTCGGCAAAACAGCTGAAAAAATTTGCCGAAAACTACGAGGAAAAGCTCAAGGACATAATTAACAATGTCTGCGAAGTTAAAAAGTCCTCTGAAAAGGGCGGCAATGTTATAGGCTTCACCGTTAAAGTCGAAGACACAACGGAAATCCTGAAACAACTTTACGGCGAATTCAAAAAAGACAAAAAACTCCGCAGCTTCATCGAAGAGAACTTCGGAGAAGTTATCAAGCAGTCAGACAAAACAATCGATGACCTTTACAGCGTCACTGACGAACAGATACAGTCGTTCGCTGACGAGTACATTGATCAGTACAAGGGTTACAGGCTTGAAGGTGAAGTGCACATTTCGAGCAAGAAAATCGTGCGCAATGCCGTATTCAACGTAAAAGACCCGTCAGGAAACGCCATAGCCAAAGTTACTCTCGCACTCGAAGGCGACGTAAAATCCGCTTCTGTCGAATATGATG